>NZ_JACJOU010000027.1 GCF_014695725.1 Microcoleus sp. FACHB-672
CTTTCTCTCTACTGTTTTATTAACTTTTGAATGAAGCTTTTGGCTACACAAAATCGTTTCGCCAATTCCCGTTGCGATATTTCTTCATTCTCATACACTTGGATTATTTTTTCCCGCAAGTCCAGTGAGTAGGCTTTCATCTTTACACCCTCAACAGCTCCCCATTACTGTACCTCTGTTATTCGAGAAACGCTATATTAGTAATTTTTTAAATTTATTTTATTTAATTTTATTCAAAATACTGTAATAGATTTTAACTCTTACCAAACTAATTCAAGATTTAGCACAAATCCAGAAAGAATCGGCTCTCCTTCTAACCTCTCAGGATTGTCAAGCACCTCAACTTCTTCACCGGGACGGTAAATTTCTACTTGCCGAGATTTGCGGTTAATTAACCAACCCAAACAAGCGCCATTGTCCATATACTCTTTCATCTTATTCTGAGTATCTTTCAAGCTATCACTCGGAGAAAGTAACTCAACGACAAAATCAGGACAAATGGGAGGGAATTTCTTTTGTTGTTCAGAAGTTAAAGCATTCCAACGTTCTAACTTAAACCAAGAAGCATCTGGGGAGCGATCTGCACCATTCGGTAATTTAAACCCACCAGAGGAGTCGAAAGCAATGCCGGTGCCATCTGCATCTGTCCAATTCATTAACTGCTGGGTTAGTCTGCCATTACGGTTGCTCGTTTCTCCTCCTGCCGGCGGCATGATAATTAATTCTTTTTTAGCATTGCGTTCAAATCTCAGCTCACTGTTATCCTGACAGAGTTGATAAAATTGCTCATCTGTCAATTTAATAATCGAGTTGAAGTTAACGGTTAATGCGGTCATATCAATTTAACTTTAGATTTTGAATTAAGAATTAACTTGTCATTAAAGTTTCTGTTTCTATAACTCTACGTTTAATGAATTTAACTTGTCCATCAGGCTGTAGCTCTACAGGTATCCAACCGAGATGGATATAGAATCCATAAGCTCTTAAATTTGGATCGTTGCCTGTTAATAGCCAAATTTCTTCAACTCCTTGATGCCATAACCATTGTTCAGCCTCCTGCATCAAAGCACGTCCCGCACCACGGCCTTCAAAAGATGGGAGAACGAACATGGCAAATATCGTTTTTTCCGCTGCATTCGCCATTGAAAAAGCAATCGGTATTGCATCAATTTCAGCAATCCAAGCCCGACACTCCGTTTGCAACATACTAGCAATCGTCTCCGGAGTTACTCCCAGACTAGCTAACTCTTCAAGAGACTGATAATTTTCGATGACGCTAGTTCTAATATTGAAGAGTGTTTTAATATCTTCAAGTTGCGCTTCTCGAATATTCATAAAAAATCACACTCTAGAGTCTAGCAACACAGCTCAATAGAGAAATCCTAAGGACAATCAGAGTTGGATTATTATCCAACTTTGCTCTTCCTCTGCTTATATGATATCAAGCGCTGCAAATTTTGGTTCTCAATAAAAAGGCCGGCATCTTGCCGGCCTCACAAATCTTAGAACTATTCTACCCCTTCAATTCGATCCTCAACCTCCTGATACAACTGGCGCAAGCGGTCTAAATTGCTCTCACTTGTCTCCCAGTAACCACGACCGTTGACTTCTAAAAGTGTAGTCACCATCTTGCGGAATGAGTGAGGATTGAGATTCATCAAGCGTTGCTGCATCGCCTCATCTTTGATGAACGTCTCATTGGTTTCCTCATACACCCAGTTATCCACAGCGCCGGCAGTCGCAGACCACCCCATTGTATTAACCAGACGCTTCGAGAGTTCCCGCACCCCTTCATAGCCGTGAGAAAGCATTCCCTCATACCACTTAGGATTGAGCATCTTAGTCCGTGCATCTAGACGCACGGTTTCTGATAGCGTCCGCACCTGAGCGTTTGCCGTTGTAGTATCGGCAATAAACGAGGCCGGCTGCTTGCCATCTCCGCGCAACGTCGCCACAACCTTGGTGGGATCAGAGTCGAAATAGTGGGAAACGTCGGTCAGACTAATTTCCGAAGAATCCAGATTTTGGAACGTCACTTCAGCCGTTTTCAACGTGGATTCAAAAATCTGCCGATCTTGTTCCATCGTACCGGGATTATCTGAAGAAAACGCAAAAGATTTGCGAGTCAGGTACATTTCCTGCAACTCAGATTCGCTTTCCCAAGTGCTATTTTCTACCGCCAAATTGACGTTAGAGGAATAAGAACCCGACGCATTAGAAAATACTCGCGTTGCCGCTTGCCGCAGATTGATGCCCATTTCCTCAGCTTGCTTCATCGCGTGCTTGCGGATAAAGTTCATCTCCACCGGCTCATTTGCTTCTGCTGCCATCTTCACGGCTTTATCTAACAGATTCATCTGGTTGATAAACAAGTCGCGGAAAACACCAGAACAATTGATCACCACATCAATCCGAGGGCGTCCCAATTCTTCGAGGGAAAGCAATTCCAGCTTATTGATGCGTCCCAAAGCATCGGGAACCGGCTTTACGCCGACCATCCACATAATTTGGGCGAGAGATTCCCCATAGGTCTTAATATTGTCGGTTCCCCAAAGCACACAAGCGATTGTTTCAGGGTAGTTTCCGCCATTATCCATCCGCTGCCGGTCTAACAGCCGGTCTACGACAATTTTTGCCGATTTTACCGCTGCGGCTGTGGGAATGGACTGGGGATCGAGGGCGTGCATATTCTTGCCGGTGGGCAAAACATCCGGGTTGCGAATCGGATCGCCGCCTGGGCCAGGTAAAATATATTCACCTTCCAAAGCCCGCAGCAGTGCGCCTAATTCGTTATCCGCACATACTTGCTGCAAGCAGAATTCCAAATACTCAAACAGCGGTTTAATCAGTTCAGGATCGACCTTTTTATAACCGGCTTCATGCAACGCTTCAATCCAAGGTTCCTTTTTGCCCATATTAAAGAAATTGAGCTTGGAAACCAAAGAAACACGTCCATCCGCATCGGTTTGCTCTTTCACCAAAGCCGCAACCGCCGCACGGCTTGCCATTGTGATGTTTTGCAATAACTCGACATCGGCGAGAATGCCTTTGTCGTTATTGTGGTAAATATCCTCAATCTTGCGCCCGATGCTATTAGCAATAATTCGGGGCAGAGAAACGATTTCCTCGTCTTCGCGATCAAGGTTGGCAATATTCACCAGCGTGGCGATCGCTTCTTCTGCGGTTGGCGGCTTACCAATCACGTGCAATCCACAGGGCAACAAGCGAGATTCAATTTCCATCAGCCGGCGATACACCTGACCGACAATATTATCCCGCTCCAGAGCCGTCATGTCTGCGGCTTCAATGTCAGGCAGGGCGATATCCTTATCCAAATTCACCAGCCGGCACTTATCCATGATCGTGCTGACAATCGGAATCCCGCGCCCCGTATCTTTCAGGGTTTGATAAGAGGCAATTAGCTCGCTCAACTCTTGCAAGCCTTTGTAAAGTCCTGCATTTTCTGCCGGCGGCGTCAGGTAAGAAATCGTCGCGGCATAGCTACGGCGCTTAGCAATCGTGGCTTCGCTGGGATTATTCGCTGCGTAGTAATACAAATTGGGGATTTTGCCAATCAAACTGTCGGGATAGCAATCCCCAGACATTCCCATTTGCTTACCGGGCATGAATTCCAGGGAACCGTGAGTGCCGAAATGCAGCACTGCATCCGCGCCCCAAATCCGCTCTAAATAGGTGTAATAAGCGGCAAATCCATGATGAGGGCTGGCAGAACGCGAGAACAGCAAGCGCATCGGATCGCCTTCATAGCCAAAGGTTGGCTGAACGCCGATAAATACATTGCCGAATTGTTTGCCAAAAACGAGCAAGTTTTCCCCGTCGGTGTTGAGATGTCCCGGAGGTGGACCCCAGTTTTCGTGCAAGCGTTCGGAGTAGGGCGTTAGTTCTTCATATTCTGGAACGGACATCCGATAAGCAACATTTAGTTCGGGGCTGCTGTACTGTGCCGTGGCGTCGTGGATGACTTCTTGCATCAGCGCCTCGGCGGACTCTGGCAACCCTTGCACGTCATAGCCGTTGTGCTGCAAAGCTTCCAGGACTTTGTAGATGGAACCGAATACATCGAGATAAGCGGCGGTTCCCACGTTGCCTTTATCGGGCGGGAAGCTGAAGACGGTGATTGCAACTTTCTTGTCTAATTTAGGCTTGCGGCGCAGGTTCGCCCATTTCATGGCCCGTTGAGCAACGGCTTCAATCCGATCTTGCAATGCGATCGCTTTGCCGGTTGTGCCATCTCTGCCTGAGAGAATAATCGGTTCAATCGCGCCATCAAGTTCGGGAATGGCAATTTGCAATGCCACTTGAATTGGGTGCAATCCTAAATCGCTATTTTCCCATTCTTCCGTGGTTTGGAATACCAAAGGCAGCGCTACCATGTAGGGCCGGTTTAAGCGCTTCAGGGAGTCGATGGCTTTGGGATGGTCTTGACGCGCCGGCCCTCCGACTAGGGCAAAGCCGGTGAGGGAAACCACTGCATCCACTAACGGTAAGGGTGCGACGCCTTTGGCCCCAACTTCCCAGAAATAAGCCTCCACCGGCTTGGAGAAGTCTAAGCCGCCGGCGAACACGGGGATCACTCGCGCCCCCATCGCTTCGAGTTCTTGCACCATTGCTACATAATGGGCATCGTCGCCGGTGACAAGGTGAGTGCGTTGTAGCACTAAACCCACACAAGGTGCTAAGGGGTCTTTTAGGTCAGTAGAGATGTCTGTACGGCTGTTGTACCAATTAAAGTAATCTCTGACTTCCTCAAACATCTTCGGTGCCAAGGGGTGCCAGATGCCCATATCTGGGTAAACCACCGGCTCCTGAAAGCTCAGCTTGTTGCCTTTGAAGACATACTTATCTGCCAGCATCAGCAGGAAGTTTTCCAAGTTCTCTGAAGAACCTCCCAACCAATATTGGAAGCTGAGCATGAAGTTGCGGGCGTCCTGCGCTTTGTCCATTGGCAGGTATTTCAAAACTTTCGGCAAGGTCTGCAACAGCTTCAGCATTCCATCTTGGAAGGATGAGCCGGATTGCTCCTTGCGTTTTTTCATGAATTGTGCAATAGCACTCTTAGACTGACCCAGTTGAGCCATCGAGAAGCTGCCCATCTTGTTCAGGCGCATCACCTGCGGCATAGAGGGGAAGACTACAGCGACATCTAAGGCATCGCGGTAGGGTTCCACTGCCTCAACGACTTTATCGGCCAAGTCTTCAATGAAGATCAGGGATGCGATAAAAACATTGGCACCGGCAAGATCCCGCTTCAGGTTTTCGTAGTTCTCAGGGTCACGCAATTCTTCGATCAGATAGCCGCTGATTTCGATCGCTAAGTTGGGGTTGTTCTTATTAATCGAACGAACCGCCCCGGACAAAGCGCTCTGATACTGGGCTTCTAGCACGACATAGACCACCTTGAGTAAGGCTCGCCCTTGGAGGTTGTCAGGCGCAATGTGTCGAATGGTGGGCTTGACGTGAGTGAACATTCAGGTAGGCTCCTTTACGATGCGCGTTCTCTTCTCAGGACTGTGTGCTGATCACTTCATGCTGAGTCTTGAGGAACAGCGTCGGCAGGTGGGGCGGGTTGCTTGACACCTGACAACTTTGCTGACTCAGCACTCAGCACTCAGCACTTCAAAAAATGGCACATGAGTTTTTTTAGCAGAAAATGACCACCTGATGAGGGTTTTGGCCGTTATCTGACACAATTCGACAAAAAACTCTCCATATTTATTTACATTTATTTACATACTTTGTAAATAACCACTCACATTTTTCTTTACAAAAGTTTAGGTGGACTGGCGCTCACGAGCTTGTTTGAGGATCTGGATCACTTCCGGATGGCCTTCTTGGGAGGCCCAAACAAGGGCAGTCATGGTGTTGTTGTCTTTGGCCTTGAGATCGGCACCGGCTTCTAGTAAAATTTCCACGATTTGGGCGTGTCCGCTACCGGCAGCACTCATCAAGGCGGTTAAGCCAAAGCTGGTTTTGGCATTGACTTCAGCACCGGCTTCTAGCAGATGCTGGACTATATCAAGATGGCCGGCAGCCGCCGCACTCATCAGTGCTGTCCAGCCATCGGTATCGCCGGCTTTCACATCTGCACCAGCAGCGATTAAGGTTTGCACAATTTCAGTATTGCCGGCTTCCGCTGCGGCAGTTAACGCATTTAATCCTTCTGCATCTGTGCCATTTATCTTCACTCCCCCATCTATCAGCGCTTTTACGGCCATTGCGTCACCGCTTTTTGCTGCTTCGATTAAATCTGTCATAGCTTTACACGCTCCTCAAAACCCAGTGCCGATTGAACAAGTTTGTGCCAAAAACGTATTTTCGCATCTTGTTGGGTCACTCGATCTGTCTAGCAAATTTAACAATTGGGGAACTCGACTGGGAACAAAGCGATCTTCTACCGGCAGCAAAACAGCCAAAACTCAGGATTGTAATGGGTGCATCGCCCTTGATATTTTCAGCGTCTCGATTAATCCTGAAGAGTTAGCGAGTGCCGGTTGGCCGGTCTAGGGATTTGCTCACTTAAAGAATGCGACTGCCTCTGTCCGCTTAAGCTGAAGGCATACTGATTGCGGTAGAGTAACTTCGGGCGTTGCCGCATGAAAGCGCTGATTACGGGCAGATCCTCTGCGTAACGCTGCTAGCTAACCACATCCCAACAAAGAGAACACGATCACAATCCAGTTAGCAGAGGTAAAGCGGGTATATCTGAGCAGATACAGTAACCAAAATCCCTTTATTTTATCTAAAAGCTTGAGTTTATGACATTCGCTCGATTAATTTCATGCTCTGTTTCCTTATGGCTAGGAGTTATGTCTAGCGCTGTACTCGCAGATACCGAAGATGCGGGTCAGATTCCTAAAAAAACAGCATTAAACGATCAAGATGTTAGGGTAAATCGTGCTGTTTTGCCTGAGCTATCAGCTCAGTTAATTCCTACCGTACAACCTCTCCCTCCTGAGAAAAAATTTGAACTAGAAACTTTACCCATTAACCGGGCCGGCGAGGAAGCCGTTTCTCTTGAACCTGCCCCACAGCCAGGGTTACGCGGAGATGTTTTAAGAAGTCGCCCCACCGTTTTAACCACAGCGCATCACTTACAGCGAGGAGAAATCCTCACCAATTTCCGCTACCGGCAATCGTTTCCTTCTGGTTCAGCCAGTGATGTTGGATTGACGGGACAACCAACTTTCGCAATTAGTTGGGGCGCAACGGATAACTTAGAAATTACCCTAGACGCCCAGACTGTTGACAATGCTGGGCCGGGTGAGCAAGGAGACTTAACAGCTAGCAGAACAACTGCCGAGGGTAGTGGTAATTTCTTTCAAGAATTGACGCTACAAGCAAAACAGCGAATTTGGGAAAATCTAGAAGAAAATTTTGCTTTAAGTGGCGTACTAGCTGTTTCTAGAGGAATTCGATCTTACCAATTTTTTAATGAAAATGGTCAGTTGGATAGCGGAAGCAATACGGAAGAACTTGTTGTTTCTTTAGAGTTACCTTTTACCGTCAAAACAGATGACCGCTGGCAATTCACCCTATCTCCAAAAGTTGCTTTTTTGCCAGAAGATAATGCTTTGTATTTTCGCCGGCTGCCAGACAATGACGATGATTCTTTTGGCACAACTTTAGGATTAGCCGGCGCAGTCAGCTATCAAGTCAATCCCCGCCTAATCCTCTGGGGAGATACATTTATTCCCTTTACGGGAAATAACAGCCTTAATCAAGATACAGGACGTCCCGCGCGTAGTATTGCTTTTAACACCGGCTTGAGGTATTTAGTCAATCCCCGGCTGGCAACAGATTTATTTATTTCTAACACGCTAGGTAACACCGGCGCTTTATCAGCGATTGCAGATCGAGAGTCTATTTCTCTCGGTTTAGGGGTCACCTTTTTACCCGCTTTTACCGCTGCAAATCGCCAGTATCCCCAGCATTTTGGGGACACACAAAACCCCCCTCCTTTTATTCCGGCTGGATTTGGCTTTTTGGATGGGGGAACGATTGCCAATCAGCAATTGCTGACGACGCTACAAGGGGGTAGCCAAGGGCTATTAGCATCGATTCAGTACGGACTTTTAGATGATTTTGAAATTGGGGGATTTATAGATTCTATTTCTGGAGATACAGACGAATCAGAAATAGGACTGAGTGGAAAAATTCGCTTTTTGCATCAAGCAGATGGTGATCCGTTTACCTTAAGCGGGTTGGTGACGGTTTCCAAGTCAAATAATGTGTTACTCAACTTCTTAAGTGGAAATAGCAATGAATTAGAAAATCGAGGATTGGAGGAAGAGGGTTTTGTTTTCAGCAGTGAAGTCTGTTCGGATAACGGCGGAGTTAGCAAGAACGACGGGGAATGTTTAATGATTACCCTCTCTGCACCCATGCACTATCAGTTAGAAAATGGTAGCGCAGTTTGGTTAACGCCTACTTTGGGATATGTGCAGCGAAATGGATTAGAAATTGCCGGCTTTAATTTAGGAGGATCGGTTCCCTTGGGTCAAAATATTACGGCAATTGCGGAAGCCGGTTTCAATTTAACAGGCGATGGCAACGCTTTAGTCGATGATGATCGCAAAAATCTTATTCCTTGGGCTTTAGGGGTGCGTTGGAATGCTGCATCTTTATTTAACTGGCCGGTAACCAAGAATCTTGGGCCTCAAGTTGAGTTGTACCTAACAAATCGGGTCGGTTCCTCACCGTTTCAGACTCTGCGAGTTCGCGAAGATAATGATATAGCGGTAGGGGCTGGTATTCTATTTCCTCTCCAATTTTAATTAGATAATTGAGTGGTAAAAGGAGGATTATTAGTGCCGGCAGTTGATATTTTAATTCTCTCCAATGGGCCTGGAGAATTGATGACTTGGGTGCGACCTGTAGTGCAACAACTGCGGCAACAAATGGGCGAAGATCGCTCACAAATTCGCATTTCTCTAGTTCTGTCGCCCTGTCCTCATGCCACCGGCAAAGAGGTTGAAATTGCCCGTTCCTATCCGGAAATAGACCGCGTTCAAGGGTCAAAAGATTTCTGGAAGTTTTTAATTTCGGGAAAAACAGCAGAAAATTGGGATTGGCGAGAATCGGGCATTGTGATCTTTCTCGGCGGCGATCAAATCTTTCCGGTGATCATTGGTCGCCGGCTGGGTTATCGTACTGTTGTTTATGCTGAATGGGATGCTCGATGGCATGGTTGGATAGACCGATTTGGGGTAATGAAGCCTGAAATTATTGCCGGCATCCCCGCAAAATACGTCCATAAATTCACCGTTGTTGGTGATTTAATGGCAGAAGTCTCTAAAGAAATCGCAACAGAAAAAATTAAAGATTCTTCTCAGACTCTCGAACTAATCGGACTCCTTCCCGGATCGAAGCCGGCAAAACTCTCTCAAGGGGTACCGCTACTATTAGCAATTGCAGAAAAAATTCATGAGATAAACCCGAAAACTCGTTTTGTTATTCCCGTTGCGCCCACCTTGGATGTAGAAACCTTGGCGCGTTTTGGCGATCCTCAACAAAACCCCCTCATTCAGCAATTGGGATGGGCGTCTGCGGAATTAAAAAATCAGGATTCTTCATACTTTTTAATCACCGGCACCGGCCTACAAGTTGAACTGCACAGAACCGCACCGGCTTATGATTTGCTCTCTCAATGCCGGCTTTGTTTAACAACTGTCGGTGCCAACACGGCTGAACTCGGTTCTCTTGCTGTACCCATGATTGTGTTAATTCCTACCCAAGAATTAGATGCCATGCGGGCTTGGGATGGCTTACCGGGGTTGTTAGCAAACTTGCCGGGAGTGGGTTCAGCTTTTGCTAAAGCAATTAACTGGATTGTATTGCGGCAAGGACGTTTATTTGCATGGCCGAATATTTGGGCAAAAACGGAAATCGTGCCGGAATTAGTAGGGCAATTGCAGCCGGCAACTGTTGCAGAAATGGTCATAGATTTCCTCAACCATCCGGAAAAATTGGACGCGATGCGAGATCGTCTGCGTAGTGTCAGAGGGGAAGCCGGTGCGGCACAAAAACTCGCTCAACTTGTAGGTGAAGAAATTTCTAATTGAGTCGAAAGGTTAAAAGATTTCGGCAATTTGTCATCCCGGTATTCTCGAACCTTGCTAAACTGGGTTGAGTTCCAGCCGATAGAAAATCAAGGTCGCATCACGATTGCGCCTCGATCCATGCCATCAGGGTGCCAAATATCGCCGGCCTTTCTCTTCCTGAGTCAATGAATTTATCACCAGCTCAAGACATCTCCCTCTACGAACTAGCCCTCAGCGCCCAGCAGCCGCCCCATGCCTTGCAAGTCAGTCCGGCGACGCTGAAATCTATGGTGGATGCGCTGATTGATTTGTTGCTTGACCGAGAGATACCGGCAACTCTGTTAGTGAAGCTACCGCGCGGGAATGCGTGGCAATCTGAGCTTGAGCGTTACCGGCAAAGTGGAGTTTGTCAGGGAATTTATGTCTGCAACCTTTCTGGGCGCAATGCAGCTAGTCTGACAGATGGAGATAATTCAGGGGAACTCGAATCGCCGCCAGCAAAGCAAAGACACTCGCGCCCGACATCTGAATTCCAGACACACAGACAGTCTGCGCCAATCACTGACAGCGAGACATCTCTGATTCAGGATAAGGCGAGACAAAGTATACCGGCACCAGCAACCTCAACAAGTTTTGAACTGAATGTGCCGGCTGAATCTTCTTTAAGACGGGAATATTTTATCTTTGTCCTCTCAGAGCAATTTTGTAGCTTGATCGTGGCCCATCGGCCTCGATCTATCCGGCTGCCGGTGGAAGCCACAGAGACCAATTCTGAACGTAAACAACCACTTTTAGCAATTTGTTCCGCAGACGCACCGGCAGTTGAACACGTATTAGCCGGCTTACGACAGATCGTTGGCATTAGCCAGTCCAAAACCCTCCAAACGGATAAGTCAAGCGTAGGAACAATCCCTCAACAGCAAAGCCCCGCCTCGGCTTCTATAGCCACTGACGAACTCTTAAAAAATTGGAATTCCCTGTTTCTGCGTTTCCCCTCCTCTGACTTGACAAAAACTTCTTTGTTCGCATCTCATGCCGGTCACTTATGGGCCAAACAAATTCAGCAGCAAGAAGAAGTTTGGCGCAGTATCACCAACTACCGGCAGCACGCAGTCGATGCAGAAGCCTTGCAACTGCAAAACCAAGAGTTGCTGGAAGCAATGCACCTGAAAGACGAATTTCTCAGCAATGTGGGTCAGGCATTGCGGACACCCTTAACCAATATGAAAACCGCACTCACCCTGCTGGGTTCCGCCAACCTCAAGCCGGCCCAGCGTGAGCGGTATATGCAACTGCTCAATACCGAGTGTGATCGCCAGACTTCGCTGATCAACGGTTTGCTAGAACTGGTGCGGCTCGATCATCTGGTAGATCACGCAGCCATGCAATCTTTGTATTTGGCGGAAATCGTGCCTGGGGTTGTCAGTACCTACCAGCCACTAGCCCAAGAAAAAGGCGTGATGCTGGCTTACACAATCCCAGACAACTTGCCCCCCGTTTCCTGCTTGCGTCCCTGGCTGAAGCAGATCGCGATCAACTTGCTGCATAATGGCATCAAGTTTACCCCCACCGGCGGTCAAGTTTGGGTGCAGGCAAAGCAGCAGGGAGATTATATCCAATTAGAATTTCGCGACACCGGCATCGGCATTCCGGCTAGCGAACTTCACAAAATTTTTGAGCGATTCTATCGAGTTCGCCAAGCTGTTGATGACGATCCCGGCGGTGCCGGCTTAGGTTTAACAATTGTGCAACAATTACTATTGCGCTGTGGTGGTTCAATTTCTGTTAAAAGCCAACTTGGTCAGGGTTCGACTTTTAACGTTTTGCTGCCGATTTATCATAAAGAATAGGGGGATTGGGCATAGGGCATGGGGCATTTTTAGCCACTTTCTCAATCTTTTCCACTCAGCACTTAGCACTCCCTACTCCAGGGGAAGGAAAATCGTTAGAACTTCGCCTTGTTCAGGTTTTTGTCGCACGATTAGTTTTGCGCCTAGGGCTTGGAAGAGATTTTTTGTAACCGAGAGATTGAGTGTGAGATTGCCGGTTTCTGGCTGAAATACCAACAATTGACCAATCGATTTCAGTGGTGAAGTTGAGGCATTTGCCGGCAATTTTTCGCTGCCGGTTTGACATTGCAACTGCACTTTTAATTGATCACCGGCTAGCATCACTTGCACTTCCACATGACCCCCTGCCGGCTGACTGGCGGTGAAATTTTCAATCACGCCGGTGAGTACCTGATCCAACATTGTCGGATCGCTCACTACCGAAGGCATCTTCTGTGGCAAAACGACATCTAGGGTTAGATTGCGCCGGCTTGCCTGTTTTTGCCACCGGGGAATGCAACTGTCAAAAACTTGCGTCAGGGGAGTAGAGGTTAAATGAACCGGCGCTCGTTTGGTTTCAGAAGTTTCCAATTCCACAGCGCGGAAAATTAAACCAAAGCGATCAATCTGCTCGCTACACTCGCGATCAATCATTTCCAAACGCTTAATCACTTCTGGCTCTAAGTTCCGGCGTTTTAGCAGCAGGCGAGTTAAGGTGCGAATGGTTGCCAAAGGTGTGCGGACTTCATGGGCCATCGCTTGCAGCAATTCCACATCATAAGCTTGAGATCGCTCATTCGATGCCGTGCCGGTTCCACCAGCCAGATGCTCTAGACGCTGCTCAAGGGTTTCTCGATTTAAGTTTGTTTTCACTGCAGCCGGCCTCTTGGTACGCTCATTCACGCAACCGTCAGAGTCGGAATGGCTGCGATTAACATTGCGCGAACGCCAAGCCGATTTGCTGGATGCACCGGCTGCCTGTGGCGAGTCGTGGACTGCCGCCGATAACAAACGCACTGGGGCGTCTGAGCGACTGTTTTCCCACTCAACCGGCTCCGGCATATACTTCAGAAGCAGCCGGCTAAACTGCATCACAGTTTTGTAATCTGGAGCTGCCGGCGCAAACCGCTCAATGCAATTATCCAGCTGGCTTAGCTGGGCGGTACTGCCGGCGAGTAACACACGGGGACGTAGCGAATGCCAAGCTTGTGCAACCACTTCCGGGTCAAAAGAAAACTGAAAGGCCGGTTGCCCATTGCTATCTGTGCCCAGAACCATCACCAGGCTCAATTTGTGAGTTAATACCACACAAAACTGTTCATCTGACAAGGGGTCATCTGAAAGCAAGGGAACCAGTGAGCGGGGCATAGAAGCCGGTGCGGTGCATCCTTCCGGGAGGGGCAGCAGGGGCATACTGTGCCGATTGCGTTCTCCCAGTAACCAAAGGGCTGGGTTGAGGGGATCGGAAGTGAATGTGCAAGACGCCACACGGGAAACAAGGGCTGGGTGAGTCAACACCGGCATCGGCCCGGATAAGATCAAGCCGTGTGAGGGGTCAAAATCTTGGGCATGGCTTTCTTCTTGGCCAACCGCAGGATATTTGAGGGTGGCCGGCACCGTTAAGGAAAATTGTTGTTGCAAAAGACAGTTAAGCGCGGCAACGGCACCACACCATTCCCGTTCCGCCTTGAGGCGTTGCTGAGCAGCCTCAGCGGCAGAACGGTGCCGGTTGCGATTTAAAGAGACATTGCCGACAACATCTCTACCACCCGCCACCGCTTCAAATCCACACTCTGCCTCGGCAAGGGATAAAACCTCACTGAGGGCCGGTAAAAACCATTGATCCATAGCAGTAAACCCTCTTGGCAGATTGCAATTAGTAGCAGAACCGCTCTTCAAAATCGTAAAACCGATAACTCAATTACTTCTGTAGGGCAAGGGGGCAGAACCCTTCTCCTTCAGAGTATCGGTATTTTTCGGTTAATGACAGTCGAAGAACCGAACCAATTAGTCGCAATCTCCGTGCATGGGCAAATATGCTCCTCCCTGCAAATCAGGACAATCTCCCTTGCGCTGTAGCAAAATGAAGGCAGTTCATTTAACTGGCCGTCGCTCATGTCTACTTTGCTAAATGACGCTAAAAATTTGCTATCAGACTTGATGGCTCGCTTCTCACCTCATGTGGATTATTTGGCGATTCGATTGGAGGAATCTGAAGGCACTGATATTTTTTTGCGGGGAGAGAAGATCGAAACCCTCAGTGAAGGGGTGTCGATTGGGGGGCAAGTCCGGGCTTGCCATAAGGGTGGTTGGGGCTTTGCCAGCTTCAATCAGTTAGGGACGTTGGCAGAACGAATTGAGGAAGCGATCGCAGCCGCCCGGTTGGTGGGGGATGAAGAAACTCTGCTGGCGGAGGTGATGCCGGTGCAAGCGATTTGCCAACTGCCGATGACCGGCACTGATCCTCGCCGGATTTCTTTAACCCAAAAGAAAGCATTGTGCGATCACTATGGGGAAATTCTTCGCAGTGTTGACCAGCGCATCACCACCACCTCTGTACGCTATAGCGATAGCGCCCAGAAAATCATCCTAGTGACCTCAGACGGCACAATTTTGGAACAATCTTGGGTGGATATGGAAATGCGGTTTGCGGCCACTGCCAGAGCCGGCAGCACGGTGCAAACAGGCCGGGAAACGACGGGATCGCGCAAGGCTTATGAAGATATGACCACCCTAGACGCTCAAGTGCTTGGGGCGGCAGAACGGGCTGTGCAGGCGCTCTCTTTGCCGCCAGTGAAGGGAAATACTTACACCGTGGTGATTGACCCGATTCTCAGTGGTTTATTTGTTCATGAGGCTTTTGGGCATTTGTCGGAAGCGGACATGACGTATGAGAATCCGGATTTGCTGGAGGTGATGACCTTGGGCCGCCGGTTTGGGCCAAAAGAGTTGCAAATTTTTGATGGTGCGGCTCCAGAAGGTCATCGCGGGAGTTACTTTTATGATGATGAAGGAACGCCGGCAAGCACAACCCAGCTCATTGAAGATGGGGTTTTAGTAGGCCGGTTGCACTCCCGCGAGACGGCTGGAAAGTTAGGAGAAGCAGCCACCGGCAACGCTCGTTGTTTGAGTTATCACTACCCTCCCATTGTCCGCATGACTAATACCTGGATTGAGCGCGGCAATACTGCGGTGCCAGATTTGTTTACAGATATTCAAGAGGGTGTTTATGCCCGGAACTGGCTGGGAGGAATGACCAATGGGGAGATGTTTACCTTTAGTGCCGGTGAAGCGTGGATGATTCGCAATGGCGAATTAGCAGAGCCGGTGCGCGATGTAACGCTTTCTGGAAATGTGTTTACCACTTTGGCAGATATTGAAGCCATCGGGGATGATTTCTACTGGGATGAGTCCGGCGGTTGCGGCAAAGGCGGTCAAAGTGGCTTGTCAGTCGGCTGCGGCGGGCCAAGTTTGCGCCTCCGCAATGTTGTTGTCGGTGGGGATGCGGCTGAGTAAAGCAGGAAGAATTGAGGGGTTTAGTTTTGAAGGTTGAAAATAGCTTTTATCCTTAATCCCTTATTTGGAAAACTTGAATAACTGGTAGAGATGCGATTCATCGTGTCTCTACCGGCACACTCACCCTTAAATCTAAGGAGAATCTGTTTAAAATTGACTGTTGATAATATCTGCAAATATTTAGCTGAGCAGGAACCGGGAGCTTTTGTTCGCTGGTTACTCTCAAAAGAAGTGAACGAAATTCAGATTCTTAAAACTGAATTAAGCGTGGAACCAATTCGCGCGGATGCTATTATTTTGCTACAAATTGATGACCAAATTTTGCATCTAGAATTTCAAACTTTGCCCGAATCAAAGCCGGCAATTCCTTTCCGAATGCTGGACTATTGGGTGAGGCTGCGCCGGCAGTATGGAACTGATATTGAGCAAGTGGTGATTTTTCTAAAAGCCACAACCTCTGAAATTGTGTTTACAGAGCAATTTGAAGCACCCAATACTAGACACCGCTATCGAGTGATCCGGTTGTGGGAGCAAGATCCCGATCCACTGTTAGCAAATCCGGCTTTATTGCCACTAGCTTGTTTAGCGAGAAGCGAATCGCCCAATGCTTTATTAGAGCGCGTTGCACTACAGGTTGCTAGAATTGAAGAACCCCAACAGCGGCAAAATTTATCAGCGAGTGTGACGGTACTAGCCGGCTTGCGTTTTGATGAAGCGTTGATTGACCAACTGTTTGGAGAGAGGTATATGCAAGAATCTGTAATTTATCAAAGAATTCTGCGGCAAGGGTTAGAACAAGGAAGACAAGAAGGCCGAGAAGAAGGCCGGGAAGAAGGCCGGCAGGAGGGAGAATTAGCGCTAATTATGCGTTTGCTTACTCGTCGGCTGGGTGCAATTCAACCGGCTGTGCAAGACCGGCTTCAGAAATTATCGATTTCTCAATTAGAAGAGTTGGGTGAAGCACTCTTGGATTTTCAAGAAAATCAGGATTTAATGGCTTGGTTGGATAGCAGGGGCAAACAGTAAAATTTTGGGGAAATTTGGGGTAAAAAGGGAAATGGATTCAACTTTACCCCCTTGTCAGTTCGTTACTTTTCCCTCAATTAACGATAATTTCCTGGCTAATATTGACGGAAATGCAACGGATTTTTTATCAAGTCCTTGCAGGTTTTTAAACATAATCTAAAACCCACCGGCGAAACAGTTCCACAATGATCCGCCACCGGCTCTCCTTTTCCTCAACGACATCATGGCGTGTGAGAGTCTTGAGGGCTTCGCCTAATGTTGTTTCATCAATACCGGCAGTCTCAGCTAAAGCTTCTAGGCTCAACCCTTCCGGGTGAGGGGCGAGTGCTTTTAGGATTGCCTGCTGATGGACTGCACCCTGCGCGGCTTGACCCCAAACGCCCGTGAAGTAGTAGCGTCCTCGGCTAAAGAATTCAGGGTCAATAATCACCGTTTCCACATCATCTACGGTGAAAACAGGCTCACGGGGGCGTCCGATTTCAAATACTTGGTCGTTGTAGCGGCGAACGAGTCCGAATCCGATTAGCTGGACGAGATAAGGTTGGCCGGCAGTCAGTTCATAAATCAAATCTAGCGCTTCTGGTTTGTAGCCGAGGGGGAAATCTTCATTTGGGTTAGCGAGGAGGTAGCCGGTTGCGGCAGGTTCCATGAAGCCAACTTTGATGGGGAGGACACTCGCAAAGAAGGGTTGGAAGTAATCTGCCGTCATTTCTTCGAGGGTATGAAGGCCGGCAAATGCAAAAGCAATTCGCGGACTCATTTGCACCATCCCCCGCAGAACTCCCATAAAATCTTTAGGGATTTTGCCTGCTTCTATGAGTTCCTCAATTTTCTCGAATTCATCTAAGGCAATAATTAACCCGCCGTTTAGATTTGCCTCAACTTGTTTCAAATAGCGCTTAAACGTGGGATAGGGAAGATTGACCAACTCCTCATCCGCAGGGGGTGGGAGGTTGACCGTCTGAAAAATTTCATCGCTAATTGCCATCAGCACTTCCCCAGCTCCCTGAGAGATATCTCCCAAATTTAACAGGTTGATGTAGGCCACTTTTACCCCAGATCCGAGACGGCTTACCACATTCTTGAGGATAGAAGTTTTGCCCATCCGCCTATGACCGAAAAGAACGACAGACTGCAGTTGATTGCCCGATACCCACAATTCCTTTAGCTGTCTGAGGACATCCTCCCGTCCGGCAAAAAGCTGCCCATGCACTGGATCGCCCACAACATAAGGATTTCGGACAGGTTCAGTGATGGATATTTCCCCAACTTCAGTAGCTTTCTTCTGTAGCAATTTTTGCAAATTTTTAGCTATGCTAAGGATTAGCCTTCGCTCTGCTTGAGGCAAGTGGTCGCCTGTGTCTAAAATGCTTTTAAGCTCTCCTAACGCTTGGCTAAGAGCGAAAGAGCGGGTCGAGCGAGACACACTACGCCCAACAGCCCGGCAATCCTCAGCAACTCGACGTAAGCTAGCAATAGCTTTCCAAGTAACTGGACGTAGTAGCGGTTCCTGGGGAGGATCGGGCAATTCGATCAGCGCCAGAGCGTTTAGAAACTCAATGTTGTAAAAGGCTGTTAAAGTCTCAGATAAGGTTAATAGTTCGGCTCCGTAAGGGAGAGACCGCACAACAGCAAAAGCCTCGGCTGCTTTTGCTGGCTTGAATTTGTATAAGTGCCAAAAACCAGCCGCCGCCGCGCGCGCCGGGGTGTCTACGCGGAGTTCTGTTAAAAGATGAGTCTGGATCTGCCACTTCCAGGAAGGCGGAAGTAGGAAGGAACCTTCCACAGCTTTTGACTTTATATTTTCATTCAAAGAAGCAGAGGCAAAATACACTAAGCCCCAATCATAGGGAGCTTCAGCCAGTTGAGTGACACGAAAGATAACTTGATCGGGGGGTGTTTCGGCCAGTAAGCAGTTAACTGCCTTGATAACAGGGATGAACTGAAGCGTATATTTCAGCAGTTGATTGACATTATGCAACCCCTTTTCCCAATCCTGCCGTAGCCACTTTTTTAAATAGAAGGAGAGGTGAATTAGAGGAAGTGGGGTGATACGGGAAAATCGCCAGCATTCGTTCTGGGGTTGTAACAGCAAGAGCGGTAGATTCAAAAGCCAATTTTCAGGACGGAGTGTCGCCACGGCTAACGCCACGGCTAACGCCACGGCTAACGCCACGGCTAACGCCACGTCTAACGCCACGGCTAACGCCACGCCAAACCCCATGCTTATCACCCCCCCTGACAGTATGAACAGTATGAAATACACTATCGCCGTTATGACCTCCGCCGTGTCGAACACCATGCTAAAGACCACGACTAACGCCATGCTAAAGGCCACGACTAACGCCATGCTAAAGACCACGCTCTTCGCCACCCCAAGCGCTACGCTAAAGGCTATGATCTCCGCCACGCCAAACGCCACGCCAAACGCAACGACTAACACCACGCAGTCCGACAGAACCTCCTTCGCGCCCCCCGCCACGCCAAACGCCACGCCTCCCGCCACAGCCTCCGCCACGCCCCCCGCCACGCCAAACGCCACGCCAAACGCCACGCCAAACATCACGCTTTTCGCCACGCCAAACGCCACGGCCTCCTTCACGCCCCCCGCCACGACTAAGGCCACGCCATCCGTCACGACTAAGGACACGCCCCCCGCCACACCAAACGCCACGCCCCCCGCTATGCCTAAGGCCACGCCAAAGGCCACGCTCTTCGCCACGCCAAACGCCGCGCCAAACGCCGCCACGCCAAACGTCACACCTAACGCCACCCCTAACGCCAAGGATGACCAAAGAACGGGGATGCCTATTTCTTGAAGTGCTAAACCCACAATTAATGGCGTTACAACAGTTAGCACTAACCCTTGTAAAAGCAAGTGAAGCAGGATGGGATTCTGGCGCAGCCACTCCCATCGCTTTTGCCACCTCATTTCGCCCTTGTGAACAAACTTATTCCCGAAGGTTCCCACATACCACTGCAACGCCTGGGGGAAGAAAAACACCCAGTACAGCAACCGCAGGTAATCTAGGAGATTCCACAACGAGAGGGGGCGTTTTAGTTTAGGAGCCAAATCTAACCGGGGAACGGGAGTTTGATCTTGGCTCATTGCACTTGTTCCATGTATCGCGCATAAGTTTTATAGCACAGTTGCATCAGTCGCCGGGGATGGCCGGCGCTTTTTTGCACTAACTGAGTTATTTCTTCTTCAGTAAAACGCACAGAAGTTGTCTCTAGCCGGCTTTTAATAAATTCACGAACAGTCACTTCATCCCAAGGTTTTATGTATTCCTGCTGAAAAAGACCGTGAAAAGGTGATGTTTTACTTTCATTCTGATTATCTTTAAAAAGCTGATCAAGGGGTTCGCCAACAGCTAAAATTAGGCGCAGAGGTGCATCACTTCCCTGAGATAAACCCTGCAAATGCTCGCGGAGGTTACGAGTAAACCCTTCCCGTGTCATCTTTCCCGCATTGTCGAGAGCTAGCAAAAATCGATTTGGATGCTGTCGCAAAACGCGAGTTAGTAGATATCCTTTGCTTTCGGGGATATCAATCTTATCACACAAAGCGATGTAGAATAGATCATCATTATTAACTCCATCTAGTAGCTCTATGTAAACCGGCTTGCGCGGTAATGACAGGCGATATTCCGACTGTCGGCAAATTTCCCCTAGTAGAGAAGATTTACCGATCCCTTCTTCTCCAATCAAGGCAACACTACTATTGCTGTTAAGATGCTCAAATACCTTCTTGATCTCACGATGTCGGTTGAAAAACTGTCCTGGGTCGTCAATTATGCTATTCCGTGGAATGAAGGGGTTGCTGAGCATATTTTCAGCAATTAAATTTGCTTGTGGCTGTGATGGGGAAGCTGGAGGTAGTATGTCTTCAACGGCTGGATTAGTGAGTTCCGTAAGTGTTCTTTGAGAAATTTGGCTTTTTTCAGAGTGCTGTTTCCAGAGTTGCTCTATGGCCGGTTGTAAATTTTTTTTATTTATGTTTATTCCAAAAATATCTGTAATCTTTTTAAATAACTTTGAAGCCGTTCCTCTTATGTATTGTTCGTCATAGGCAATTTTGCCTACCATTTTTCGGTAAGATAAATTTTCATAACTCGCAACAAAAATATCTTGTTCCAACTTACTTAAGCTGGTTTGTGTTTTCTCTACAAATAACCTATTGACAAACTCAAATGCTTCTTCAGGGTTCATGATTCAACTTTATTTAACTATATTTTTTTCAAGCTTCTGCGAGCAAAAGCCTACATTTTCATACAAACCTACATAAACATACTTTTTCATACAATAATTTTGGGGCTATTTTTCCTACTTTTTTGTACTGAAAATTTATGGTTAACAAATTATGCTTTGGTTAGCAAACACAATCGAGTTAAAAGCATTATGAAGCAACAATCTACTGAAGGAAAAATTTGGTTGGATAAAACCTTACCCAACTATGAAGCAAAATCCCTACGGGAAAATGGCATCGATTGTCTTGCCGATAGCCGTGGCAACCAGCTTCCCAGTTATACCTCATTTAATGATTCTAGAGAAGTGAGCAAATTTATGACATACTCTCCGGCGTTTAACCCTGTTGAACCGCAAGCACAAAGCTCTATGTTGCCATACAGCCAGACGTCGCTAGCCAAAACCGAAAAATCGGTTGCTACAACTGAAGCTGCCATGCTTGCACCACTCCCGCAATTTAACCTGGCTACATTACTGCAATATGGAGGCGTTACCAGCGCAACAATTTTATCACTGTCTATTTTTGTTCTGGCAATGGCTGAACTTCTTAAGGTGTTTGTGCCGGCGCTTCAAAAACAAGACCAAATTCCCGAACCCAAAACCCGCCAAAATAAAGGGGTGAGAACCCGACGAAAATAAGAAATTTCTGAACAGCGGAATGATTCGGTAATGAATCTCTGGGATAAACATTGCCTAATCATTTCGTCATTCATCTTGCTGCAAAGATAATTAAGAGTGAGAGAAGCATCCAGACAATTTTTTATGGAAACAAGCGAGAATTTACAAGCCGGCTGCTTCCCCCCTTTTGGTTATCTCCAGGAATTCTAAAAAATATCCTTACGCTTCTGCATCCACCACGTCACCCCTAAATAAACCGCTGTATGCAAACATAGCAACCCCCAATTTAAACCCAAGTTTTCCCACGTTGGATCATAAACAGCACTCGGCTCAAATGGCTGGGGAATTGTACTGCCATCGGGCAACTTAGTGGGTTCAGGAACCATCCCATTCACATTCACCAACGCCCCATAAGCGCCCACAGACCACCGGCTTAACATCAGCCAAGAAAGCTTACTGGCTAAACCTTCCATTTTAAACAAAACCCCAGAAAAAATAATCTGAGGCAGTAATAACAGCGGTAGGGCGCTATTCGCCTGACTGCCATTTTTAACGATAGCTGAAACCATTAATCCCAGACTCATACTCGTTAATAAAGTCAGGAACGTTGTGATTCCCAAACCCACCGGCCACAAAATTAAATCCGGTTGGGGAGATTTAAACCCAATTAGAATTACCCCAACCATTAACAGCGTTTGCAGCAGTGCCAAGCCGCCTAAAATTAAGACTTTAGAACCTAAATAAGGAAACAACCCTAAATTTACCAGCCGTTCCCGCAAATAAATTGCCGATTCTTTAACAATCTCTTGTAGAGAAGTCGAAAGTCCCACCCAAATGGCGGCACAGGTAAAGACAAATAACACTCGTAACGCTAAAGGCGCTAAAGTCGGATCGGGTTCATCTCCCAGAATTAAAGGATTTTTATATCGAATGGCTAGGGTAATTAAACTAATCCCAATCGGAGCAGTTAAAAGCGCTAAACTTAAATTCACCGGGTCGCGCCCAGTTAGCTTAAAATAGCGTTGAGCGAGGAGCGATAACTGCTTGAATGGAGAAGGATTTACCTGTTTTGCAACCACACCGGCAGGCTGTTGCGGCTGACCGGCAGGCCGGCTAAGGTGATTCTCTACATACTGCTTATAATAAGGCGATTGGCCGAACCGGCTCGCAAATGTCAGCGGTGCTTTGTCGTTTTCTTCTAACTTGTTATAAATATCCGCAAAATCCTCAGTTTTGACCTCGAAAAAGTCAAACGCTTCTTTCGGAGGGCCAAAAAAGCAGAGGTGTCCGCCACGACCTAGAAAAACCACGCGATCACAAAGTTTAATATTCGCAGTTGCATGAGTAACCAGAACAATGGTGCGTCCCTGATCTGCGAGTTTTCGTAACAGCAACATCATCTTTTTATCCAACCCCGGATCGAGTCCCGAAGTCGGTTCATCTAAGAAGAAAAGCTTCGGATCAGCTAACAATTCCACCCCAATACTCACCCGTTTGCGCTGACCGCCGCTGAGATCGCTTACTAAAGCGCTGCGGCGATGGGACATTTCAATGTCTGCTAACGTCTTTTCCACAACCGTTTCGACATCCAAATCCGGCGGCAGCCGCAACTGTGCGGCGTAAGTCAGTACCTCTGCCACCGTCAATTCTCGGTGAATGATGTCGTCCTGTGGCACATAGCCAATTTGCGTGCGATAGATGTTGAAGTTGGTTCGCAGATCATCTCCGTTTAAATACACCTTGCCAGCAGTCGTCTGCTCAATTCCCAGTAGCGTTCGCATCAAGGTTGATTTACCGGCACCACTACCGCCGACTAAAGCCACAAACTGACCAGGTTCAATCGCTAAGGAGATGTTATCCAGTCGCTTATGGATCGCCAAACCTTCAGCATCCAAGCGGATTTGATTGCCTTGATCCAGTACCTCTAGCCGATCACCCCGCAAAACTAGGGTAAAAGGCCCGATCCGAACCGTTGCGCCTTCTGCCAGATGCGCTGAATTGGTTACCTTTTGCCCGTTTACGAAGACGCCATTGGCGCTGTAGTCTTGCAGCTGGTAGCCTCCCTGAGCGACGGGTTCAATCGTGGCGTGCCGGCGCGATACAGTCGGGGCGTCTAGTTGCAATGTCGCACTCGGATCGCGACCGAGCAAGACCGAGCGATTTTTGAGAAACACAAATTGCTCTCGCGGTGGGGTGAGAGGCTGCCGGCTGAAGGGATTAAAATAAGTTAGCAAAATTTGGTTGCGCGGATCTTGACCAATGCGGATCTCGGTGCCATCCCTCAGATGATGCCCTTCTGACGGGGTTATGCGTGTACGATCAAGAAACAATCCATTTGTACTGGGATTTTGCGTGTCACCGTCATAAATACAATAGTCATCACCGGCTTTGCGAAGTACCGCGTGAGAAGCAGAAATCACTCGCCAATCTGGAGGAACCACGAGATCCGCCTGTTCTGGCGCACGTCCCAAAATATGCCGGTCTTGCTTCAGTTCCAGTTTTATCAGATGCCCCTGATTGTTGAGCTGTAAGTATGGATACTTGCTAATAATGGTTGACTGTTCTGTGTTGCCGGTCATATTGATTCTAAATTTTTTATATTTTTGATCTTAAATGAGATGCTTACCGCTCAAAGCTATAATTTTATAAAAGTTTGAAGTTTGGCAAGTTTTTGATAAATTAATAACAACCAACTGAATTTTAATCCATTTAATTATAAAAAAATAAATTTGCTTAAGACAAGACTTTCAGCAATTTAACTTTTTAAGATAGCTCAAAGCGACTCACATTTTTTAATCCCGGCTTTCCTCAGAAAAATTTACAGAAGACATTTTTTTATATTTGTAAATATTAAATTTTTAGGCAGTTTACGAAATATGTTAACTTTGCCCTTGACGGGTAGCTGTTTCTTATACAGAATGCTATCTTCAAAGGAAAACTTTTACCCCAAAAACTGCGATGATCGCACCGGCACTGTTAAACAATCGCTACCAAATCCTACAAACAGTAGGAAGCGGCGGGTTTGGCGAAACCTTTCTAGCAGAAGACACCCAAATGCCATCAGCACGTCGGTGTGCAATTAAACAACTCAAGCCGGTGACGAATAACCCCCAAATCAACCAAATTGTTCAAGAGCGTTTCCAGCGAGAAGCCGCAATTTTAGAAGAATTGGGTGATAGCAACCCTCAGATTCCCCGGTTGTATGCTTATTTTTCAGAATCCGCTCAATTTTACTTGGTGCAAGAGTGGGTTGAAGGCGAAACTTTGACAAAAAAGCTAAAAACCGCTGGATTACTCAGCGAAAGTTCGGTGAGGGCGCTTCTCACTAATATTCTACCGGTGCTCGATTATGTTCACAGTAAAAGAATTGTTCACCGGGATATCAAGCCAGATAATATTATTTGGCGACAGCGGGATGGCTTGCCGGTGCTGATTGATTTTGGCGCGGTGAAGGAAACCATGAATACAGAGGTGAATTCTCAAGAAAATTCTAGCCGTTCGATTGCGATTGGAACGCCCGGTTTCATGCCGGGTGAGCAAGCAGCCGGTAAGCCGGTGTATTCTAGTGATTTGTACGCGCTGGGTTTAACGGCGATTTATTTACTCACCGGCAGACTTCCGCAACAATTGGATTCAGACGCGCACACCGGCGAAATTCTGTGGCACCGGCACGCTTTAAATCTCAGTCCGGCGCTAGTTGGAGTGTTAGATAAGGCGATTCAATCCCATCCCCAGCAGCGCTATCCCACAGCCAGGGAAATGCTCAATGCTTTGCACTATTCCGCAACAGCGGTGACGTTACCGCCGGCACCGCCTCAAGCAACAATTCCTTCCCCAGTGCCTACCGTACCGCCCCAAACAGTACAGCCGGTTAGTAATATTCCCCAAACAGGAGGTAGGCTAAAAAATGCCATCGTTGCCGGCTTGCTGGTGGGTGCGTCAGTGATAACGGGCGTTTTTTTAGCAAAAAGTCAGCAGCCGGCGGTGGTTGTGCAACCGGCAGCATCCCCATCATCGGCACCACAATCTGAAGAGGCGATAGAATCAACTCCAGTTGATGCTGCACCGGCTGCGTCTCCAGATCCAACTCCAGTAATTCCCACGCCGATTCCCTCTCCAGATCCACCGATGATGCCGGCAGTCGCAGCTATCGATAGAGTGCCGGTTACTACTGCAAATCCCGCGCCGGTTCCTTCTCCAGAGATTACGCCCGCCAATCCCGCGCCGGTTGCCACTGCAAACCCCACTGTAATGCCGGCACCACCCGTCACACCCACTGCAAATCCTCCCGTGCCGGCGGTGCCAACTTCCAAAGAATTAGATAATATAGCAGACAGAATTTTTTCCGAAAGATATCCTGAGTTAGCAGGGAGAAAAATCCAGCCAAATGAAACAAATTTAGCACAACAATGGGCGCAAATCAGACAATGCGAGGCGGTCGTTGATTATATCTTTTATCAAAGACATCCTGAGTTAGGAGGAAGAAAAATTCTTCCAACTGAAACTGATCTGCAGCAACAATGGTTGAATATCAGAGAAGGTGTTGATGGCTGTTAAAGTTTTTCTTTCTGTTTTGTCTAAATCCCAAGAAACAATGCTAAAAATCGGATCTTTGACGGCGGTACTATCGTTAGGAATCTTAGCGCTTGTGGCTGGATGCTCTCCCTCTAATTCATCCAACGCTAGTTCGATATCTGTTCAATCTGGTGCTGCTCAACCGCGAGAAAATCAAGCAGAGAATATCGAGTCACAGCCGATTAGTAAGACGGAACCTGTAAATCAGGCTTTATCTCCAGAAAATCCAGATTCCGTGACAAACAAAAAAATTGAACAATACGTCAATAAACTAGCCGCGCAAGGATTTTCTAAACAAAAGCAAGGCGTGTGGATTGAGGCAAATAAAGTGCTTTTAGCGAATCATCAAGGCACCGTTCCTTTACCGGCAGCTTCCGTCACAAAGGCGGCAACAACCCTGGCGACGCTGCAAACTTTCGGCCCAGAACATCAGTTTGTAACGTTGATTGGGGCAACCGGCCCGATTGAAAATGGGGTATTAAAAGGCGATTTGGTCATTCAAGGCGGAGAAGATCCTTTCTTTGTTTGGGAAGAAGCAATTGCTTTAGGTAATACCTTAAATCAGATAGGTATTAAGCGAGTGACCGGCAATTTGGTGATCGCCGGCAATTTTTACATGAACTTTGAGCCGAAACCGCAGACGTCTGGGAATTTCCTCAAGCAAGGATTGAATTCTAAAGAGTGGCCGGCGGAAGCGGAAGATCAATATTTAACGTTACCTCAAGGAACCCCTCGACCGGAAGTTGTGATAAATGGTTCGGTGCAAGTTGTATCTTCTCCGCCTGAGTCATTCAAACCTTTAGTGCGGCATCTTTCTTTTCCAGTGGCAGAACTGCTGAAAAAGATGAATATGTACAGTAACAACTTGATGGCTGAAATGTTAGCAAATTCTGCCGGCGGCGCAAAAGCCGTTGCCCAAAAAGCAGCGGAAGCCGCAGGAGTGCCGGCGGAAGAAATTCAACTAATCAATGGTTCTGGATTGGGTGAAGAAAATCGAATTTCTCCTCGCGCAGCCGTGGCAATGTTTCAGGCAATTGAGCGGTATTTGCAGCCTTATCAGATGACCATAGCCGATGTATTTGCGATTGCCGGTAAAGATTTAGGCGTCTTAGAAGCTCGCAAAATTCCTGCCTATACTGTACTCAAAACCGGCACGCTTAACCAGGTGAGTTCTTTAGCCGGTGCCATGCCAACTCAAAAGCTCGGTTCTGTCTGGGTGGCTATTATCAATGGCGGAGAAAATCCGGATGAATTTCGCAATCAGCAAGAAATTCTTCTCAATCAGTTGTTAATTGATTGGGAGGCGGTTAAATCACCCCCAGCAGAGTTAACTCCCAACCCTAGTAAGACCAGCAAAACCTCTAGTAATGAAATTGTGAAGTAGGGCGTAACGCGTTAGAGTGAAATTAGAGCCTAGATGTACAGTGTTCAGTAATTTGTCACTGTACATCTAAAGCCGGTAAATACAATGATTAGGTGTGTCTGTTTCTCCTCATTTGAGGAATATTTTAATTGAGAACTGCTTATGCCTTCGTCTAAGACTGAGTTCCCCGAATCCGTTGAAGTGACGACTCAAACCCAATCATGGCAGATTGAACTACTGTACGACGGTCAATGTCCTTTGTGTTTGCGAGAAGTCAATTTCTTGCAGAGACGGGATGCCGGTAGAGGGTTGGTGGCGTTTGTAGACATTGCTGACGATGGCTACACCCCAGAAGCGCATAGCGGGGTTGATTTTGAAACAGCGATGGGGCGAATTCATGCGGTGCTTCCTGATGGGACGGTTATTAAGAATGTGGAAGTCTTCCGTCGCGTCTATGAGATCCTGGGGATGGGTTGGATTTATGCCGCTACCAAATTGCCGGTTATTGGGCCAATCGTTGATAAATTATATGAAATTTGGGCAGATTACCGGCTGAGTCTGACTGGGCGACCAAATTTAGCAACGATTGTTCAAGATCGCCAAAAGCGGATGGAGTGCGAGACACAGGGGCGTTGCCGGCTATATGAGGAGGAAGAATCATCCCAAATTGATTAACCGGCTCTTAAGCGCACTATAGCCCTGCTGATCACTCAGGCACACTTCTTTGGCAATCAACCGCTAAAGCAGTGAGCGCTTTAAAAGCAACGCTTCAACTTTTAATAGTAAATATTAATATTTGTAAGCTTTTTAAGTTAACTGCCAAAAACTGAGGTTATAACTTTTGTTCAGCTCGGTTTAATTAGGCTAAAATAGTTTTGATTGATAGCGTTTTCTCAAAAAATTTGGCTGCACTTTAAGCAAGTACAGCCGTCCAATCCAAAGATATTAAGAAAAATCCTTCTGGTGGCATAGACGTCTGCTTACTCGAAGCTGCCGCCTGTTTCGTTTGGAGCTTGAAGATTGTCTGGGTCAACATAATGGCAAACTGCGTCATCAATGCAAATTAATGCCCAACCGGAGTCATCAATGCCCATAAGCTTGTAAGCAGCTTCTTGAATGAAGAATCCTTTGTGGTTGCGGGTTTCTGGCTTGATTTCAACGTTTTCATTAGTCATGGTAGTCTAAGCTCCGGATGATGTGCAAAATGTTTGTAAGACGAGATAAAAGAATGTTTTATCCTTCAGTTCATAAAATCTTATCATTAGATTTCACTTTTTTTACGTGTATTTAAGTAAGGAATTATTACAATTCCTACACAATAGAATAAGTTTAGGGATAAATACCGGCACTGGGCTAAGATTTCTGCCGGCCTAATCCTCAAATAGCCACGCTTTGACGCGCTTTAAGCTATCCCAATCCGCTTTTCTACTTAATCCTTCTTCAAGATTGTCTTTAACTTCATCCCGCAATTCTGCGGAAACCATGATTAATTGCTGCGCCATATCAATGTGTTGGCGCACACCTTTTTGGTTACTTTCGAGCATTGCAATCGCGAGATTGACTCTAGATTGAGCGTCATGCGGATTTAACTTGACAGACTTCTGAGCAGCCTTGCAAGCCTGAGCCGCCTTATTATCCAACAGATAAAGCCACGCCAAGCACGTCCAAGCGGGGCTATTTTTAGGGGCGCGTTCGCAAATATCTTTAAAAACCGGAATCAGCGTATCTGGGCCTTCTCCGGCTTTATAGCGGTCTATTCCTTCAGTAAAAAGAGTTTCAGCAGTTTGAGTCATAGGAAAATAAAGAGAGAGAGGGAGAGGGAAAACGATGAAGAATCGAGCAGAGAAAATATAGAACAATTCTCAATGCTCAATTCCCCAAACCTTATGCTCCAATTCCAAGGAGGCTGGGTTTCAATTTAAGCAGAAAAGGACTTGCCACAGCCACAAGTCTGATTGGCATTCGGGTTGGTGAACTGAAAGCCACCGCCAATCATAGCATTGCTGTAGTCAAGCACTAGACCGTAGAGATATAGAAGGCTGCGCCGGTCGCTGACAACTTTAAAGCCATCGTAGTCAAAAACCTCATCATCCTCGCGGACATTACTGAGATTCTCAAAATCCATCGTATAGGACATACCTGAGCAGCCACCTTGGCGCACTCCCACACGCAGACAGAGTTCCTTCCCTTGGCTCTGCTGCAGTGACTTAACCTGCTGCAAGGCGGTTTCAGTAATCTGGATACCGCGTTGTTGAGACTGAGTTGCTTGTGTCATTGGTTTACACGACTCCTTGTGCCGAGATGATACAGGCTGCTAGAGCTTGTCCATCTATTTTATCGAGAACTCGCAGATTGTAGACTTTTGGCAGACTGCAGGGGCAAAAAACTCTCTATGCTGGTAATAGTAAGTTGAAGTCTATCCAGTTGCTTAAAGTCTTCAACCGTAAGGAAAGAGGGTAGTGCCGGCAGGCAAGTTGAAAGCTATCGCATCAACTTCAAAAGTGCCTGTAGCAGGAAGTGACTTATCAAAAACTGCGGCTTCTCGCCACTCCCTCATGTATGATTGTTCCCTCATCAGTTGACTGAGTCTATGACAGCTCTCAATCACTCTACCCGTCGTCGCCTGCAAAATCTACCGCAAATTCCCAGCGTGTGGGAGGGTGATCGTCGCCCCTTATCGGCTGAAGATGCTATGAGCCAAGAGTGGGCTGACCCAATTTCTGCGCCAACCGGCACCAGTGAGTGCATTCTTTGGGTAGATGGTTCACAAGGATTTGTCCGGGCGATGGATATGGTGACACTCGATACCGGCCCTGAAGCCATTGTTCGGACATTGTTGCGGGCGATGGAACACCCCCACAGTCCTGCACAGCCGGCTCGACCTCAAAAAATTGTTGTCAACGACCGAGAACTGAAGTTTTACCTACGGGGCGTCTTGCAAACGCTGGATATTACGATTGAGTATGTACCGGAATTGCCCCTAATTGACGAAATCTTCAGAGGATTTCAAGACGTTGTTAGCACCAAACCGCCCCATCTGCCGCCTCAGTATGCTGAAGTTTTAACCCAGAAAGCTTATGATATTTGGCGCGACGCGCCTTGGGAACTGCTGGGCGATCACCAAATTCTATCGGTCGAACTTAACCAGTGGGACGTTGAAACCCTATATCTCTGCGTTTTGGGAATGCTGGGCGTCGATTATGGAATTTTGCTCTATCGTTCAATCGATTCGCTCAAGCGGTTTCGGCAGCGGGTTTTGGCGAATGATTCTATCAACCAGCTTGAAGAAGCTTTCCTCGGTCAAGACTGCCTGTTTCTGAGCTTTGAAAGTATTGGCGATGTCGCAGATGAGTATGAAGACGACTTCGATTTAGCCGATCTGCCCCTGTCTGAAATTCAACCAACCTTTGGCAACCTTCACCCACTCGAAGGGCTGCGCTCGTTTCTTTACGAGGAAGAGGCGCTGACGGCTTGGGTGGCACTTGAAGCCCTACATCGGTTTTTGCGGTCTTCACGTCAAAAACTGGGAGGAGAGGGGGAGGCGTTGCCGAAGTTAAACAGTCGCTATCGCATTCCTCTGCCAACAGTCGATGATGCCAAACCCTCAATCATCTCCGTTAAAGTTGCCACCCAGCCTGAGTTGGAAAGCGAACTGTTGGAAATGGCCAACGCTGCAGACGAAGAAGATGATGAGGAGTTTGATGGTGGCCAACCCCTGCTGCGGGATGACTTGGTGCCGGCAAATTCATTTCTGAGTTTAGGTGTAGTGCCTTGGGAAACCGTGGAATTTCTTCGCACCGGCGTTGATTGCTATCAATCTGGCCCAGTCACTGCTGCCGGCGAAGGGTTGCCGGTGGTTTTGATTCAAACCTCGCGCCCCAAAGCCAAAGCGATGATTCAAGAATTGCAAGAGGCCGGCGGGTTAAAGGCAATTTGCTTTAATCGCGGAGAAGACTCGTTTGACGAGGTTGTCTACGATCTAGGAATATTACAGACTGACGACGGTCAGTTGCATCTGTTTGGTGAATTTATTGAAGATGATCCGGTTCACGTTGCTGCCCGCAAAAAGTGGGATCAGCGCTGTAAAAAAACAAAGGGTTACTGTGGTTTAATCATCGCCCAAGGACTAACAGGTGCTTCCCGTGGTAATCCCAAGCTTAAAGATATGCTCGCTTTATTTGAGGTGAGATCACTCTCAGCCAAAGACCTCGGACTCGGCCCGTTGCAACTGATTCCCCAATTGGAATAGCAGTAGCAAACACTAGGCGAAACGCTGAGAACCTGCTTTGCACCGAGTTATTTGAGAGCAGTCCTAACTGAATCAGAATTCTTAAACCGCATCTGTTAGAGGCTGCGGTTGCGAGATTCCAGCTTGCCTAACGCCTTAACGCTAAAAAGCAGACACAACAGATTTAGAGAAGCATTGCCACGCGCCCCTAAACTTAAGATTAGGCAAAAATAATCATTTAGGGCGTCCATGAGCCAGATTTCTTCTCAAAAATCTCCAACTTCACAAGCTGAGTCTTCCAAACCTGGCTTTTTACAGCAATCTGTTTCCTCGCTTTATGCCTTCTGGAAGTTCTCTCGCCCCCACACAATTGTTGGCACGAGTCTGAGTGTTTTGGCGTTGTTTGCAGTCACTTATGCTGAAAGCACCGGCACTGGCTTCACCGGCATCCCGTGGGTGCAACTCTTCGGTACTTGGATTGCCTGTCTGTGTGGCAATGTTTACATTGTCGGGCTAAACCAGCTGGAAGATGTGGAAATTGACAAAATTAATAAGCCACATTTGCCAATAGCTGCCGGTGAATTTTCGCGCCGGCAAGCCCAGCTCATTGTGGCAATTACCGGCATTCTAGCCTTGCTGCTGGCGCTGTTACTAGGGCCGTGGTTATTGGGGATGGTAAGTATCAGTTTAGCCCTAGGAACGGCTTATTCCCTACCGCCGGTGCGCTTAAAACGCTTTCCCTTTTGGGCTTCTTTTTGTATCTTTACCGTCCGGGGAGTGGTTGTTAATTTAGGCTTGTTCCTTCATTTTAACTGGGTGTTTTTGCAGTTAGAAAAGCTTAGCGTCCCTATCATTCCACCTACTATCTGGGCGCTGACGCTGTTTATTTTGGTCTTTACGTTTGCAATTGCCATCTTTAAAGATATTCCCGATATGGAAGGTGATCGGCAATACAACATCACCACTTTTACCCTGCAAATGGGTGCGCCGGCAGTCTTTAATCTTGCCCGATGGGTGTTAACCGTATGCTACCTTTCTCTGACGCTTGCCGGTTGGCTTTGGCTGCCGACCGTTAATCCTTTATTCTTAGCCATTACTCATCTGATTGCCTTGAGTTTGATGTGGTGGCGCAGCAAGCAGGTAGATTTGCGGAATAAAGCCGAAATTGCACAGTTTTATCAATTTATTTGGAAACTCTTTTTCTTAGAATATCTGCTCTTTCCTGCTGCCTGTTTTTTAGGTTAAAAATGTGGTGCTTTTCAGAGGGTTTGCCAACGTTAAATTTTAGGTTTGAAAACCTGCCGGTGTAAAAAATCCGTCATCCCGTTTTTGCAAATATCCCAGGAGGGGCGCAATTCTCAGCGTGCCCTCCCGGCATAGCATTCGGCTAATAAATGCTTTGTTTAACCCCTAACTTATCGCGTTGCCAATGCTTCATCCTGAGTGAGAAAGTTAGTCTGCTCCTGATAAGCTTCGATAAATCAGTCGTCAATATTAGTTTTCGCAATTTTTTAAGGTTAATAAAACCCAAATTAAAATAAGCTGGATTATTCCTATAAATACTTTTACTTTTATTTTAGATAAGTTTCTACTAACTTATTAAATTTCAATTTAAAAGCTTAAGTTATAAAAAAATATTTGTACAAACGAACTCAGCCTTAAGGCTGACATATTCCTCATGGATGAAATATCAAATAGCAGTTCTGCCTATAGCGGGATGGAATGACCGGCAAAGTCGAGGAATATGAAGTGGAACCGGAAGTGCTGCACCTGCGCTGTTGTCGGGAATCAGCAAATTCTTTAGGTTTATATCTGAAGAATTAATATTCAATCGAAACACGGTTTTGCAACAGCGCTGGTTCATTAAGATCCCGCCTAAACATGGCGTCCCGTAACGTACAGTCAATACGAGATCCAATGAACATAACATATCCACAGGGCAGAAAATTTATACGTCCGCTAGCGCTGTTGCTGACAGCTTTACTAGGTCTTCCACTGTTTACAGCTTGCTCTTCGCAAACCGCCGCACCGCCACCACCCATTGACAATACCCGTGGTGGGTCAGCCCCTTACAATTCTCCACAACAACCTAGGGCACGGCAGGGACTGTCAAATACCCAGAAAGTGGCAATTTTGGCCGGCGCAGCGGGTCTTTACTATCTCTACAACCAGCAAAAGAACGCCAAAGGCCAAGGGCCGCAGGGACAGTATTACCTTTCTAAAAACGGGCGCGTTTACTACCGCGACGCCCAAAATCGCCCCCACTGGGTAACGCCGCCTCAGGGTGGAATTCAAGTTCCAGAGTCAGAGGCGCAACAGTATCGGGACTTCCAAGGCTATAACAACCAGCCTACAGGCCGTGATCTCACCGGCTTAGGTTCTGCCCCAGTTCCAGCGCAACAGTATTAGTTTTGACAGCAAGCGCCCGAACCGGGACGAAAAACACAGGAAAGAAAACGGCTATTTACCAGAGGGATATATCCCTCAAATAGCCGTTTCACAACACTTTAAAAACAAAAACGGAGATAAATCATGGTAGACGGATTTTTGCGATTGATGAAGGATGCCCTCGGCAATGGCGATCAGCAATCTGATCAAGATGGCTATGATGATCGGCAGGTACGCCCAGCCAGTCAAGATCCATACGGCGATCCCGCTGATTCCGGAAACTATGACAACGTCATCCCCGCCAGCCAAGATCCTTATGGCGACCCAGGAGATCAATACGGTGGGCAATTCGGCAATGTGATCCCGGCTAGCCAAGATCCTTATGGCGACCCAGGAGATCAATACGGCGGGCAATACGGTAACGTGATCCCCGCCAGCCAAGATCCTTATGGCGATCCAGCGGATAGCGGCTATGTTGACGATGGATTCGGTAACGTGATCCCAGCTAGCCAAGATCCTTACGGCGACCCCGCTGATCAGGAAGGCCGCTGGTAAGCCATCGCTGATTTACCGGCTAAGTTATAAGCCGGCAGTCTTAGAGATAGCCCGTTAAAACAAATAAGAGGCAGTAGCGTATCACGTTGCTGCCTCTTGTTTTTTTTAAGGGTAGATACCAGGCACGATGCCTGCGACTCGGTAGTTAAGCTGGAACTTGATTTAGCAGGTGTTTGCTTACCGGCAGTTAAAGACTGATAATTTTGTTTGATCTGACACCGTTCGGCTGCCGGTTGAACAAAATTCAAAAAAATGATATGCGTTTAATTTTGTACAGTAAGCCCGGTTGCCATTTGTGCGAGGGGTTGCAAGAAAAGCTCGAACAAATACAAGGCATCGATTTTGAGCTGGAAATCCGCGATATTACGACCCGTGAGGATTGGTTCCAGGCGTATCAGTATGAGATTCCTGTACTGTGCAGAACTGCCGCTGCAAGCGAAGTGCCGACAGCCGAAGAACCACTTCCCCGCCCTTCTCCCCGGGCTTCATTACAGCAGTTGGCACAAATGTTACAGAAATATTTCCCGAATAATCGTTAACAATAGGCAAAATATGAAGTGGTGTGAGGAATCACGGATATGAAACTGCAAGAATTATTAGCGACTGTTCCGAATGTTCTGCAATTCCCGACAGAAACGCTTCCCGACGTTGAAGTAACGGGTTTAGCGACCAATTCTCACGCTTGTAAGCCGGGAGATTTGTTCATTGGGATGCCGGGAACGCGCGTGGATGGCGGAGATTTTTGGCCAAGTGCCCTGGCTGCCGGCGCTGTGGCTGCCCTCGTTTCGCCCCAAGCCGCCCAGAAAAACGGGCCGGTGAATGGTGCTTGTGTGATCCCTGTAACGGATATGACGCAAGCCTGTGCTTATGTAGCGGCTGCGTTTTATGGACAGCCGGCGCAACAGTTGAAAATGGTGGGCGTCACCGGCACCAATGGCAAAACCACAACCACCCATCTGATAGAATTTTTAACCACCCAACTTCAGTTGCCCACAGCCTTATTCGGCACGCTGTACGCCCGTTGGCCGGGTTTTGTGCAAACAGCGGTTCATACTACGCCTTTTGCCGTGGAATTGCAGCAACAACTGGCATCAGCAGCAAAAGCCGGTGCTCAAGTTGGGGTGATGGAAGTCAGTTCTCACGCATTGGCACAAGGGCGGGTGATGGGTTGCCCGTTTGAAGTCGCGGTGTTTACCAACCTGACTCAGGATCACTTGGATTTTCACCGCGATATGGAAGATTATTTTGAGGCAAAGGCGCTGCTATTTAGCCCGAATTATCTTCAAAAACGCGCTGTAATTAACGCAGATGATGCTTATGGCAAGCGGTTAATTGCTCAGTTGCCGGCAGAAAAAGTTTGGAGCTACAGCACCTCCGATTCTACTGCTGATTTGTGGGCAAGCGATTTAAAATACTCTCCCACCGGCGTTAAGGGAATTTTGCATACGCCGGCTGGAGATGCTGAATTTTACTTGCCTTTGGTGGGTCAGTACAATTTAGCGAATATGCTGGCTGCGGTGGGTGCCGGCTTGCATCTCGGTTTAGACTTGCAACAAATGGTTAAGGCACTGCTACAGTTTCCAGGAGTGCCGGGACGGATGGAACGGGTGCATATCCAAGCGGATCAAGATATCAGCGTGATTGTAGATTATGCCCACACGCCCGATAGTTTAGAAAATTTGCTCAAAGCAGCACGGCCTTTTATTCCAGGTAATATGATTTGTGTGTTTGGTTGCGGGGGAGATCGTGACCGCACCAAGCGTCCGTTGATGGGTAAGATTGTTGCAGAATTGGCTGATAAAGTTGTGGTGACTTCAGATAACCCACGCACTGAAGATCCTGAACGAATTTTGCAAGATATTTTAGCCGGCATTCCTGAATCTGCTCAGCCGGCAGTCTTAGGTGATCGCGCAACTGCTATTCGTGCGGCGATCTTACTCGCTAAGCCTGGGGACGGTGTTTTAATTGCCGGTAAAGGGCATGAAGACTATCAAATTCTAGGAACTGAAAAAATTCACTTCGATGATCGCGAACACGCCCGATCTGCTTTAATGGAGCGTTTATCTGTTATTGCCTGACAGCATTCTAAGCTGTGTTTTAAGCAAGTTTAAACATCCAATAAGCGGGCTAACAACCCGCTTTTCTTTTTGTTAAAATTTATTAAATTTTGAAGATTGGATGAATCCAAGAATAAGCCTTTTATCAAAATTTTGTCTAAAATAGGATATTGATTGACAACGGAAATTGAGAAAATAAAGATAAGTTTATGCTAGAAATCGCCCTACTTGAAAAAATCTCACAAAACTTTCAGAAGACGAAAGATTTGATTACAGAGACTACTGACAAAGCGAAGACATCTTTATCTGAAACTGCCGGCAGCACAAAAGACACGATCACCCAAACAAGCAACCAAGCCTTTAGTAATTTCACTGAATCCACAAATAAAGCAATAGAAGGCGTTACTGGCATACAAGAAAAAGCCAAAGGCGCTTTTTCTGAAACGACAACGAAAGCGGCTACTACTTTGACCGATACAGCTAACAAAGTAGTTAATAGTGCTACCGAAGTTGCCGGCAAAGCCAAAGCATTTAAAGAAAACACATTTCAACAAGCAGAATCTCTCAATCGTTCTCTTTCTGAAGGCATTCAATCAACTATCAGTTCATCCCTGAATGTTTGGATTGCCGATCACCCCAGACTTATTTGGTTAGTAAATCATCCCTTGCAAACAGCGGGTATTTTACTTTTAATCATATTCCTTTTTTCAGGATTGCTCAAAGCAATTTCCAGTTACACAGAAAAACTTTGGTTATTTTTACTGCAAGCTCCATTTAAACTGATTCAGTTCATTTTTGGTTTGGGTTCTAAATCTCTAGGGAAAGTAACAGCGAGTGGATTAGTTGCAACAAAATCAAACGAAATTTATACCTCTAGTGATCGTCAGGCGCGAATGACAAATATTGTAAGCCGGCTCACTCAAATTAAACAGGAACAAGATTTACTTTTACAGGAATTAGCAACATTGATAAAATCAGATAAAGCCAGTTAAATAGGTGCATCCCAGATTTTCCAAAATCTAGAGAGTAAGAGCATTTTGCTCCCTAAAATACCGGCGAGGGGGCAAGATGCCGACTCTACAAATTGACAAAAATGAATGTTCCCAGTTAAGTACATTTATATAAATCCTAAATTGCTTGTCATAACCTGATCAGCCAAGATACCCATAAAGCAAGCTTTTAGGTTCTTTGCTTGTTCATAAATCATTTAGGTTTGCTATTTCTTTATAAAGAAAACTGCAAGGAAAGTGGAAGATTGATCGTTTCTTGCATTTGAATTAATTTATTAAATAAGTTTAAAGTAGCCTCAATATTTTGAGTGTGATCTATAAATCGAAACGCTGAGGCAGCTAGGTAAGAAGGGTTCTGCTCAAAAGCAATCCATTGTCGTTTTAAAGTTTCAGCAACATATCCAGTGGTATTCGAGCCGGCAAAGATATCAATAACGGTATCTCCGGGATCTGTTAAAAAGTTAATAAAAAATAGCGGTAGTTTTTCAGGAAACCGCGCCGGATGTGCAGTCACACCAATTGCCTTACACATCTGAATGTATTGAGAGTTGCTTTCAGTATTAGGAATTTGTAATAAATTAGAAGGAATTGCACCGCCATTATCTATAGCAAAGCCGGCACTGATATCATGCCCTGAAGGTCGTTCCTTCGGCTTATAATATTTAGCAGGATTTTGCTGCAGTTTTTTCATGCGCTCTGAATAAGGAACCAAAACATTCTTCACATTAGCTTTAGGGTAATCAGTTTTTGACAGCCACCAAACCGTATTGACAGCATCCTTAACCCGAATTTTCCGCTTATTAACCCATTCAATCGGCGACGGTAACTTAGAAGGGTTATGCCAAAAAAACTCCTCAGCTAGGCGAAAATCTAACTCATCGCATAACTTAATCAAAATTCGGTAATTGTAGAGTGATCGAACTGGACGTTTACTTTGATAAGCGCCACCCAAATCAAGAACAAAACTGCCATCCGGTGCTAATACCCGATACACCTTTTTACAAAAAGCAAAAAGCCAATCTATATAAGCATCCTGATCAACATTTCCATAACGCTTCTCACGTTGCAGAGCAAAGGGAGGGGAAGTCATGACTAAGTTTATCGAATCGCTTTCAAGCTCATCGAGTAATTCTAGGGAGTTGCCGGCATAGGCAGCACCGCAATTTGTCGTATATAAAGCTTTTACAAGAACCATGCTTGATGCCCAATTCAGTTATGATAAGCTCCTAACAAGTTAACAATAGTTCAATGATGAATACCATGCTAGTAGCCATCATTGAGATTCTTAAATTGTTGTGCGGTTGCCACCCTCTCTCTTCTTCTTGTCTGGGCTGAATTGGTTTCGTGATCGCCCACCGGCATCATCAAAAGCAGTCAAGTATTAAACCAGATAATAGAGTAGGCGATCGCGGTTTTAGCCGCATGAGCCATTACATTTTGTGAAATAGTCAAGGGCCGATCTAGCACACTCATTTCCTAATTTAAGCACTACGCTGCTCAGTGTGATTTTCATTAGGGGCGATTGGAATTAAATGAACCTCTAATCGCTGGTTGAGTGCACGCGCAATTTTTTGTAGCATTGAAAGCGAGTGCCCCTCATACTCAGCATCTTCAAGCCGAGCAATCACCGACTGTTTTGTGCCAATGCGATCAGCAAGTTGCTGCTGGGTCAATCCTGCTTGCGTTCGAGTACGATAAATCAGTTGTGCAAGTTCTGCATTTAACGAAGATTCCTTGATCATTTCCTCCATTTCAGGATCTTCAGAAGTCATTTGTTGAAGGATCTTCAGTGCGTCATTTGTCTTCGCCATCTTCTATTTCCTCAACGTAGGTATGAACTGCTGGATTGGCTTCAAATTGCACCTTTCGCTGAATTGCTCGCTCAATCTCTGTATTAGGGACTTGATCCTCATCTTTTGTGATGGCATGAGCCAAAATCGCCACATTCTGTCCAGAAAAGAAATACAAAATACGATACTGCACCCGGATATGCTTTGCTCGTAATTCATAAATTCCATCACGCAGATAATCTGCCGCAGGTCTTCGCAATTCGTAACCTGTATTTGCCAGCTGTTGAATTCGAGCAACACAGTTGGCATAGCCTTTGCGATCTTGCTTCAGAAGAGTCTTGAGCCATTCTAGAACCGGGGCCGCGCTATCTTGATCCTGATAAAAAATAACTTTTGTTTCAGGCACAGTCTTCGACCCTCGTAATCCATATCCAGTTTATCACAATATTGCTATAAGCGGGATACGATCATTCCTCACAGTAGACTGGGTTCAGGTTCCGCATCCTACTGATAATAAAAAAGCCGCCTCTGTGTAGAAGCGGCTAAAGAAATTCGCAAATTTAGATTGCAGCAACGATTTTGGGGTGCCGGCATATAGCCGGCATCCCAACTCTCTCGATTAGTAATCGAAGTCGCCGCCGCCCATACCGGCACCAGCACCGGCACCGGCACCTTCTTTCGGTTCAGGCTTGTCAACCACAATGCACTCGGTTGTCAGCACCATGCCGGCAATAGAAGCGGCATTTTGCAGCGCAGAACGAGTCACCTTAGCAGGGTCAACAATGCCGGCATCAAACATATCGACGAACTCATTAGTCGCCGCATTGTAACCAACATTGAAATCCTTCTCTTTGACGCGCTCAGCAATCACAGCACCGTTCTGACCCGCATTTTCAGCAATCCGCTTCAGAGGCGCAGGAATGGCACGAGCCACAATCAAAGCACCTGTCAATTCTTCATTGATCAAGTTGCCATTTGCCCACTCTTCTAAATGAGGAGCCAAGTGAGCCAAGGTTGTGCCACCGCCAGGAACAATCCCTTCTTCCACAGCCGCTTTGGTTGCGTTGATGGCATCTTCCAAACGCAGCTTGCGATCCTTCATTTCGGTTTCAGTGGCAGCGCCCACTTTAACCACTGCAACACCACCGGCTAGCTTAGCCAGACGTTCTTGCAGCTTTTCCTTGTCATAGGAAGAATCACTTTCGTCCATTTGACGACGGATTTGTTCGCAACGAGCTTTAACCGCTTGGTCATTGCCTTCTGCAACAATCGTGGTGCTGTCTTTGGTGAGGGTGATGCGACGAGCCTTACCCAGCATATCCAGCTTGGTGTTATCCAGTTTCAAACCGGCATCTTCGGTGATCAATTGACCGCCGGTGAGCACTGCGATATCTTCCAGCATCGCCTTACGACGATCGCCAAAGCCAGGAGCCTTAACAGCAGCCACATTCAGCACACCCCGCAGGCGGTTTACCACCAAGGTTGCCAAAGCTTCTTTCTCAATATCTTCAGCGATGATCACCAGAGGACGGCCAGAACGAGCAACTTGCTCAAGCACCGGCACCAAATCTTGCACCAAGGCGATCTTCTTATCTGTCAGCAGGATAAACGGCTCATCGAAAACCGCTTCCATCCGCTCCATATCAGTTGCGAAGTAAGGAGAGATGTAGCCTTTGTCAAAGCGCATCCCTTCGGTGATTTCCAACTCGGTGGTCATCGATTTCCCTTCTTCCAAGGAAATCACGCCTTCCTTACCCACCTTGTCCATCGCTTCAGCGATCATCCGGCCAACTTCTTCGTCGTTGCCGGCAGAGATAGAAGCGACTTGAGCGATTGCTTTGGAATCTTCTACCTGACGGGCGTGCTCAGCAATCTTTTCTACTAAGAAGTGAGTCGCTTTATCAATCCCGCGCTTCAGGGAAATGGCATTCGCGCCGGCGGCTACGTTCCGCAGCCCTTCTTTCACCATTGCGTGAGCCAGAACTGTTGCGGTTGTGGTGCCATCACCGGCAGCGTCATTGGTTTTGGAAGCCGCTTGACGAATCAAAGCAACGCCGGTGTTCTCAACATGATCTTCCAGTTCAATTTCTTTGGCGATGGTTACACCATCATTCACAATCTGGGGAGCGCCAAATTTCTTTTCTAGAACTACGTTGCGGCCTTTGGGTCCGAGGGTAACGGCCACAGCTTCTGCCAGAATGTCCATGCCCTTTTCGAGAGCGCGACGAGCGTTTTCGTTGTAAATGATGCGCTTAGCCATAAAAATGTCTGCGATTCCGTGTTTTAGATTTTGGATGTGTGAGTTCTGTCAGAGGTCATTTGCCATCAGTCATTTGACTGCCGGCATTTAACAAAAGCTATGAAACGATAGCAAGAATATCTTTTTCCGAGAGCAGAACGTATTCTTCGGTTCCCAGTTTGATATCGGTGCCGGCATACTTCGAGTAGAGAACCTTGTCTCCTGGTTTGACTTCCATCTCTTGACGGGAGCCATCCTCGTTCCGCTTGCCAGGGCCAACTTGCACCACTTCACCAACTTGGGGCTTTTCTTTGGCGGTGTCGGGCAGAAGAATGCCACCAGCGGTTTTCTCTTCCGAGGCAGTCACTTTAACAAAGACGCGGTCGGCTAGAGGTTTAACTGTGGAAACGCTCAGAGATACAGCTGCCATAAAAAATTCGCTCCTACTACAGGTTAAATTGAATTAAATTGAGAACGCACCTTTCTCAGAAGTCAGCCCGATATTTCCTTAAAGGCTGGCACTCGATTTTACCGACTCGCCGCTGATATATCCATCAGGGCTTCTCGATTTGTCAATCCTTCCGGGGTTGCGACTTTTTCTGAGCTGGTGTCTTGAGTTAGCACTCTCAACTCCTGAGTGCTAATTTACCTGAGTGAGCGCCCAAAGCGCAACTAATTTTTCTGTACGGGTTCCCGAACTAACCTGTTATGTAGGCAATACAGTAGAAATACTTAATGTTTGCAGCCACTGTCAGGGCGATCTGCCGCTTGCCTCTAAGTCGCGGCAGGTTTAAACAAAACTTTTCTCTTAACCCTAGAGAGTCCTCTAACAAGATCCTCCTAACCTTTAAACGCTTAATATGACTTCGTCTGTCACTCAACCACCCCAGAGCGATGAATCTTTCAATAACCAAGCCTTAGCAGCTTGTGTCCAAAGCCTGGGACTGCCGCAAATTCAGCGACACATCTTTATCTGCGCCGATCAAACCAATGCCAAGTGCTGCACAAAGGAAGCCGGTTTGGAATCCTGGGACTATTTGAAAAAACGCCTAAAGCAGTTAAAACTTGATCAACCTACTGAAACTCGCCCCAGCTGCATCTTTCGTACGAAAGCCAACTGCCTGCGAGTTTGCGCGTGTGGGCCAATTCTTGTGGTCTATCCGGATGGCGTCTGGTATCGCAATGTCACTCCTGAAGTGATCGAGCGAATTATTCAAGAACATTTAATCGGGAATCAGGTGGTTAATGAATATGCGTTCTTAACCCATCCTTTGCCACAACCCCTTGAGGTGCCGGCAGATTTAGCGCCGCCTATTGAACAAAAACCGGCACATGGCGAGACGCTAGAGCCGGTGATCCCAGAACAGCCGGCACCTAAACTTTGACAGTCGCCGGTTGAATCACAACGCGATAAAGGCGCAAAACTCTGAGATTTTTCCTCTCTCTTCCCGTATTCCCATATCCTGGCAGCCACACTGCCTTAATCCTAATTTCCTTAAAAGTAGCCAAGCACCGCCAAATCTTATATAATAGCACCATAGTAAAGTGTATGACCTCCGTATCTCTACGGTTGTTCTAAATTTAAAGGGGCATAATCTAAAAGAAATAGAGGCTTTTTCCTGATACAGAAAGGAAAAGCAAGTGCAGCCGCAGAGACATGAAATCGTATATTCTACTTATGAGAAAATCGCTCACACAAACCCTAAATTTAGGCAATACGAGTTGCACAGTATGAAGGAAACCAGCATACGAGATCAACGTAGACTTTTACTGATTGATGATGACCCAAACCTAATTTTGCTCGTCAAGGATTACCTTGAATTTCGAGGGTATGAAGTCATCACAGCAGAAAACGGTCGGGAAGCGCTGGAGATTCTGGAACAAGAAAATCCAGATATGATTATTTGTGATGTGATGATGCCAGAAATGGACGGCTATTCATTTGTACAGCACGTCCGGCAAGATCCCAAAACAAATTGGATTCCAGTGTTATTCCTTTCGGCAAAAGGACAAAGCCAAGATCGGGTGAAAGGCTTAAACACAGGGGCGGATGTTTATATGGTTAAGCCGTTTGAGCCAGAAGAACTCGTCGCGCAAGTAGAATCTTCCCTCAAACAAACAAACCGCCTGATCAATCATCAAAACAAAGCAGGAGATAATGGGCCTAAAATTCAGGTGCCCTTCGATGTGGAATTAACTCCTACCGAACTAAAAGTCGTTCAGTTAGTGGCGCGGGGCATGGCAAACCGTGAAATTGCTGAAGTGATGAATGTCAGCCAACGGACAATCGAAAGCCATGTCTCCAATATGCTAGGTAAAACCAGTCTTCACAACCGCACCGAGTTGGCGCGTTGGGCGATTGAAACCAACATGGCTTGAGGCTGAGTCCGTGTATTTCAGGGGTGCAAGGGAGCAATTTGACGGTGTTCAAATCTGTGGGGTGAAGCACCGGCACTCACTCCACGAAATTACAAACGCTGCGGGTTACACCAAGCAAGTTCATTCAGTGTAATCTTCAGCGCCCACAATAGCGACAAGCTGACGCCAGTATGCGCTTATAGCCGGCAAACATAAAAAACACACTGCGCCGGTTACAGGCATCAGCATCAGGTTAGTTATCAGGTTTTTCGCCCTCCAATCCCCACCTTGGCTTCATTTTTGACGCGAGAAAGCTGGCGGTTGAGTGTTGCAACCGGCACTTTTGCAAGAACTCGCCGATAAGACAAAGTATGAGAAAATAAATAGAAGGTTTTCGCCGGCTGTAACCTGTGGATGCCATAAAAACTGGCAGATTGGACGTTCTGCTGTCATACACAGTACACCCATTGCCAACCAGTGCAACCCCACGGTTAACCTTGCAACAGGGGAAAATCGCCGCAGCCAAAGTAACCTGTAACTCTTGGGCAAATACACTCTTGCGCCGCTATGCGCCGGCAAAAGCGCCCTCGGCTAGCATTTCGTCTGGCTAGTGTTTGACACACTCGCATACTCAGACAAAATTCTTACCCTGGCTTTCTCCAAGTTAGAGCGTGTCAATTAGAGGTAAAGTTGAAAGGTGGTGATGACGCAGTTCTGCGAAATCTCTCGCCTCGCTAAGCATCTATGTTGCTCAAAGGGTTACAAAATTATCATCCTAAAGGTGCTACTTAAATTAAAATCTGAAATATCTAGGAGAATTGCACTCTGTTACATTCAATTAGCAGCCGATAACGTCTTACCATGATTAGCTAAGTGTTCATCCGCTTAACCAAAAGCGAGTGATCCGCGAGTCTAGGAAAAGCAAAAATCCCCGATAAGTACGATTAACAGGCAGTTTTGCCCAAATCGAACTGGCCGGTTAAACATCTAGTCCCTAAAAACTTATTAATAAGTACCAATTTTGAAAGGGAATTGCTAGAATAGGCTATTCTGCTTAATGTAGTTTTCTACAAATTTTAGACCTAACTTTCTATGAATTATTCAATGAACCGTCTGTCTATTTTTGTAGACGGAAACAATATGTTCTACGCTCAACAAAAAAATGGGTGGTTTTTCGATCCCAGAAGAGTGTTGGAATATTTCAGAAGTGAACAGCCAGAAGTGCGGCTAATCAATGCTTTTTGGTATACAGGTCTTAAAGATCCCCAAGATCAGCGCGGATTCCGAGACGCATTAATTAGTTTGGGCTACACCGTCCGCACAAAAATTCTGAAAGAATATTACGATGACTCCTCCGGACGCTACTCGCAAAAAGCAAATTTAGACATAGAAATTGTTGTTGATATGTTTAATACGGTTGACCAATATGATCGAGTAGTTTTATTTAGTGGGGATGGAGATTTTGAACGAGCAATAGAGCTGCTGCGTTCTAAAAATACTCATATCACCGTAGTGTCTACAGAAGGAATGATTGCTAGGGAACTGCGGAATGCGACAGATCGGTATATCGATCTCAATGAAATTCGCGACCATATAGAAAAGATAGATTATTAAATTCTTCTCCTCATTCCTTTGTTAAGGGTAAAGGATACAAGATTCCAGACAAAATAGACAATACACAAGAGAAAAAACTCAAGCTAGAAGAGGTACTTGAAATGAAACCGATCCAAGACCGAATTATCATTTTTGACACCACACTCCGGGATGGGGAGCAGTCCCCTGGAGCCACCTTAAATGTAGATGAAAAGCTCACCATTGCCCGACAATTAGCCAGATTGGGTGTGGATGTGATTGAAGCCGGCTTCCCCTTTACCAGTCCTGGTGATTTTGAAGCCGTACAGAAAATCGCGCAACTCGTGGGAACAGAAGATGGGCCGATTATTTGTGGCCTCGCTAGAGCCACCAAAAAAGATATTGAAGCCGCTGGAAACGCTTTGAAACCAGCAGCCCATGCGCGGATTCACACGTTTATCGCCACGTCTGATATTCACTTAGAATACAAGCTCAAGAAAACCCGCGCAGAAGTGCTGGCAATCGCAGAAGAAATGGTTGCCTACGCCAAAACTTTTGTAGAAGATGTGGAATTTTCGCCAGAAGATGCCGGCAGATCTGATCCAGAATTTTTGTATCAGGTATTAGAACGAGCAATTGCTGCCGGTGCAACAACGGTGAATATTCCAGATACCGTGGGTTACACCACTCCCTCGGAATTTGGGGCGATCATTCGGGGAATTAAAGAAAATGTCCCCAACATCGACCAAGCAATTATTTCCGTTCACGGACATAATGACTTAGGTTTAGCGGTTGCCAACTTCCTAGAAGCCGTAAAGAACGGTGCAAGGCAGTTAGAATGCACCATCAACGGCATTGGCGAACGAGCCGGTAATGCGGCGATGGAAGAATTGGTGATGGCTTTACACGTCCGGCGTCAGTATTTTAATCCCTTCTTAGGGCGTCCGGCTGATTCTGAAGCGCCTCTCACGAATATTGACACGCGGCAAATTTATAAAACCTCCCGCTTGGTTTCTAGCCTCACCGGGATGTTGGTGCAGCCGAATAAAGCAATTGTGGGGGCAAATGCTTTTTCTCATGAGTCAGGGATTCACCAAGATGGCATTCTCAAAAACAAATTGACTTATGAAATCATGGACGCCCAATCTATTGGGCTGACCCAGAATCAAATTGTTTTGGGTAAACTTTCTGGCCGGCACGCCTTCCAAACCCGCCTCAAAGAATTGGGCTTTGAACTGTCAGAAACCGAGCTAAATAACGCGTTTATCAAGTTTAAGACCGTTGCAGATAAAAAGAAAGAGATTACCGATTGGGATCTCGAATCGATTGTTAATGATGAAATTCAACAACCCCCTGAAATGTTCCGTCTGGAATTGGTTCAGGTTTCCTGCGGGGATCGTGCTCGTCCTACGGCAACCGTAACGCTGCGGACACCGGCAGGCGAAGAATTAACCGATGCAGCCATTGGCACAGGGCCGGTGGATGCTGTGTATAAAGCAATTAACCGCGTGGTGAATGTGCCGAATCAGTTGATTGAGTTTTCAGTGCAGTCTGTAACTGCCGGCATTGACGCCCTTGGAGAAGTGACAATTCGTCTAAAGCACGGAGAGCGCGTGTTCTCTGGGCGCTCAGCCAACACTGATATTATCGTCGCTTCTGCCCACGCTTATGTAAACGCCCTAAACCGGCTTTACGTCGCATTGCAGCCGGCACCGGCTGCCGGTGAGGCATCACAGAGAGCAACCGCAACTCACTCCTAAAACTCACTTAGACTGACAAAACAACACTGACTGGGGCGCAATTGACTGCGCCCTTTTTGCTTTCTCCTCAAAGCCGGTGGGCCAACGTCAAGCTTAAATCTGATAACAAACGCTAAAACCCTATTAGACAGAGGATTCTACTGGGTTTGACATTTTCTAAAATCTAAAATCTAAAATTGATTAAAGGCCGGTAGCTTTTGGGTAGAGTTCCGTTTAGTTCTTTAAAATTAAAAATTGCTGGAAGCTGACCTTGAACACTGAAAGTTTGACAAATGAAAGTATCCAAAGAGGATTTTCAATGGGCTGCCTCCCAGGAACTTATAAACCCTGAACAGGCAGAAGCTCTCTGGGAGGCACTCTCAGAGCGCAGCAAGAGCCGCTCACAATTCGGCATGGCTAATGCAGCCTACTCTTTTGGTGCCGCCATCGTCATTTGTGCAATGGGTTGGTTCATGCTTTTGGCTGAAGAAGCTTTTGGCAGTCGTGGGGTTTGTCTGACCACAAGTTTCTACATCCTCTGCTTTTTCCTGGCCGGCACCATTCTTTGGTACAAAAAAAACCTGAAAGTTCTGGGCGGCTTACTGGTGACAATTGCCGTTTGCCTCGCCCCCCTAGCTACCTACAGCCTGCAAAGATGGGTAGGAATTTGGCCACTAGGCAATCCAGACAATTACCAAGATTACTACATTTGGGTTAAAGGCAGCCGGTTCCTTCTAGAACTGGCAACCATCCTAGCCGGCGCAGTTGCTCTCAAAGCCATCCCATTTCCCTTTCTGAGCGCTCCCATTACCTTCTCCCTCTGGTATATGTCGATGGATTTAACGCCCCTGCTATTTGGGCAGATAGCGTTTACTTGGGAACAACAACTGCTGGTTGGATTATGGTTTGGATTAGCGTGTTTAGTTGTGGCTTACTGGGTCGATCTCCATACCAAAAGAGGTCAAGAAGATTATGCTTTTTGGCTATATTTATTTGGGTTACTTTCTTTCTGGATTGCGCTATCGCTTATGGGAGGAGACAGCGATTTACAGCGATTCCTTTATTGCTTAATTAATGGGGGATTAATCGTCCTCTCAGCACTATTAAAACGGCGAGTGTTTTTGCTGTTTGGGGGGATGGGCGTTTTGGGATATCTCAGCAATTTAGCCTATCAAATTTTTCAAGACGCGGTCTTCTCTCCTCTTACCCTGACAGTTGTGGGTATTGCCATTATCTCTTTGGGACTTTTGTCTCAATGCCGACGTCCCAAGATCGAGCGTTTTCTCCTACGCTTGCTGCCACAACGCCTGCGGCAAATTCTGCTCAAAGATAATTAAATAGGGCATGGGGCATGGGGCATAGGGCATAGCAGATTTCTGCTACTCTCCCCAATGCCCAATGCCCAATCCTCTATGTCCCTACAAACCCAAATCCGTAACTGCCCCAACACTGCTTGAAGAAACCAACTTAGCGTATTTAGCCAACACACCGGCTGTATAGCGAGGCTTTGGCGGCTGCCAAGCACTGCGCCGGCGCTCTAATTCTTCATCAGGTACATGGAGGTGTAACGAACGGGTACGGGCGTCAATGGTGATGCTATCGTTTTCCTGAACCAGGGCGATTGTCCCCCCAACGGCGGCTTCGGGTGCGACATGACCCACCACCATGCCATAAGTGCCCCCAGAAAACCGGCCATCCGTAATTAAGCCCACCTGATCTCCCAAGCCGGCACCGATCAGCGCAGAGGTGGGAGCCAGCATTTCTCGCATTCCGGGGCCACCTTTTGGCCCTTCATAGCGAATAATCAGCACATCACCGGCTTGAATTTTGCCGGCCATAATTGCTTTCAAGCACTCCTCTTCTGATTCAAACACCCGTGCCGGGCCGGTAATACCGGGTGTTTTGACGCCGCTAATTTTCGCAACTGCGCCTTCTGTGGCCAGATTTCCTCTGAGAATTGCCAAGTGTCCTTGAGCGTAAAGTGGATTATTCCAAGGACGGATCACATCTTGATCGGCTGCCGGTTCAGAGGGGACATCTGCCAACTGTTCTGCAATCGTCTTGCCGGTGACAGTTAGGGCATCTCCGTGCAGCAAGCCCTTCTCTAGCAGCATTTTCATCACCAACGGAATCCCGCCGGCTTTATGCAAATCAGTTGCCACATATCGGCCACTCGGCTTGAGATCGCACAACACCGGCACCTTGGCGCGAATTGTTTCAAAATCATCAAGTTTTAATTCGACACCCACAGCATGGGCAATTGCTAGCAAATGCAGCACAGCATTCGTAGAGCCACCCACTGCCATGATCACCGAAATCGCATTTTCAAATGCCTTGCGAGTCAAGATTTGACGAGGCAAAATCTGATTTTTGATTGCCTCTACCAGAACAAATGCCGACTTTTCTGCACTATCCGCTTTTTCTGCATCCTCAGCCGCCATAGTGGAAGAGTACATTAAACTCATTCCCATTGCCTCAAATGCAGAAGACATCGTATTAGCCGTATACATACCGCCGCAGGAACCGGCACCGGGGCAAGCCTTCCGCTCAACCGCCATCAGTTCTTCTTCGTCAATTTTGCCGGCGCTGTATTCACCCACGGCTTCAAAAGGGCTGACAACTGTCAGATCTCGCCCGTTGTGATGGCCTGGTTTAATCGTGCCGCCGTAGACAAAAACTGCTGGGATATTCATCCGAGCGATCGCAATCATCGCCCCCGGCATATTTTTATCGCAGCCACCAACCGCGAGTACCCCATCCATACTTTGGCCATTACAAACTGTTTCAATCGAGTCTGCAATTACCTCGCGCGACACCAGAGAATATTTCATCCCTTCCGTTCCCATCGAGATGCCATCACTGATCGTAATCGTGCCGAACAACTGGGGCATGGCACCGGCAGCCCGTGCCCCAGCCTCAGCCCGCAGCGCCAACTGGTTCAATCCCATATTGCACGGTGTGATCGTGCTGTAACCATTGGCAATTCCCACAATCGCTTTCGTGAAATCTCCGTCACCAAACCCAACGGCACGCAGCATTGCCCGGTTCGGCGAACGCTGCACACCTTGGGTCACAACGCTGCTTCTCAAATTGTCATTTGTCATTTGTCAGTTGCAAGCTTGCTAATTTCTAATTGTTCATTGTTCATTGTTCATTGATGATTGCTGGCATGAACGATGAACCGTCAATCATCAGTCATTCACTCAAGACTGATGACCAATAACCAATGACCAATGACCATGACAACTCTGATTGTCTCAGAATCTATGATTGTTTGCGCGGTTTGTGCCAGCGAAAGGAGACAATTTGTAGACAACTTTGGGGCGGTTGCTATGGAGCGACACTTATGGGGCAGACTGAAAAAAGGTTAGAACTAAAATCTTATGTCATCTGAGACGATAAATTAAAACCACGCCTCAGTAGATTGTGTAAGTTATATAACTTGTGAGATACAGGACATGGATGTCAACGAACTTCTGAAGCGATATGCAGCCGGTGAACGAGATTTTCGCGATCTAAAAATGAGCGGGTGCCACCTACAGGGAGTAGATTTGAGTGGAGTTAACTTTCGGGATGCGGATCTGAGCGGGGCGTATTTGCAAGAAGCTAAGCTCAGCCGAGCCAATTTGCGGGAAGTTAAACTTCAGGGTGCAGACTTGAGTGGGGCTATTCTAAGTGAGATGAACTTAATCGGAGCCGATCTCAGCCGAGCCAATTTAGAAAAAGCAAATTTAAGTGAGACAAACCTGAGTCGGGCAAATTTGAGTGAGGTCAATCTCCAGGGAGCAACACTCAGTGAGGTGATTGCCAGTGAGGTAAAACTGACCAAAGCCAATCTTAAATCAGCCAATCTCAGTGACGCCAATTTGAGTCGGGCTATCCTGACTGAAGCCGATCTGAGCCGCGCCAACTTAGAAGGAATTAATCTCACAATTGCGATTTTGATTAACTGTATCCTGGAAGGCGTAAACTTGACGAATGCGATTTTGACTGGGGCAAACCTGACAGGTGCAGACTTGAGCCGGGCAAATTTGAGCAAAGCCAAGCTGAGTGGCTCTAACTTAGCGGGGGCGAATATGAGTAAGGCGCAGTTGCGCGGAACCAATGTGAGTTGGTCAACTTTACGGGAAGTCAATCTCACTGGAGCAACGCTGTATCGGGCTAAACTGAGTTGGTCAAACCTCACCGGCGCAAATTTGCGGGATGCTATCCTGATTGACACCAATCTGGTTCGGGTTAATTTGCGCGATGCCGATCTCAGAGGGGCGATTATGCCGGATGGGACAACCCACGAATAAAGTTGCCGTGCGGAAGATTCGGCGGCTGCCGGCAGTGAAGGGTTTCGATCCGTAATCTCAAAAAAGGATTTAACTGACTTTGCTATGAAATCGCACTGTTTTTATGCTTAAAAAGCCTGTGAGCTTTTTGGGTCAAACTAAAATCTAGACTTTAAAATCTAAAGTTGATTTGCCTTCCACAGCTGGTTGATGCTAACAAATTGATAGCCTTGCTCTAGTAACAGGGGAATCAGTTGGGCGGTTGTCTGCGCTACGTCTTGTCCGCCAAAGTATCCGTCATGTAAAACTATCACCGAACCGGGTTTAACTTGCCGCATCACCCGCTGCACCACAAGTTCCACTCCGGGACGCACCCAATCTTCTGGAACCACACTCCACATAACAGGCCGGTAGTTCCATTGGCGCAACAACTGCAAGGTTTGAGGGGTAAAGATACCATTAGGCGGGCGCACGTCTCGCACAGACTGCTGGACATACTGCAGATCCAGTTCGCAAGCATTGGCGATCGCAATTTGGGTTTGTTTTAAGCTTTGTTTGAGAGCTTCTTCGCTAAGCTGGGGAAAGGCGCGATGCTCGTATCCATGCAAGCCAACCCAATGACCCCGTTGATAAACTTGTTTGGCGACTGCCGGCACTCGGTTAACGCACACGCCTAACCAAAAAAAACTGGCGACAATGCCATAGCGATCTAAAACTTCTAGCAGTTGAGGGGTGTGTTCTAGATGAGGGCCATCATCAAAGGTCAGGGCAATGGCAGGGGAAGTATTTGGCCCCGTCCACAGGCAGCTAGGAAAGGCCGGCTTGAGAAGTTGATAGACAATCGGAAATAGGGGCGCTAATTGCACGATTTTAATTGCTGTAGTAACTTCTTAATCAATTTTAAACGTTGAATTTTGAATTGAAATATATTGATGGGACTCTGCTATCTATTGCAGCTACAGCCTGGGAATTTTGTTTAATCGTTTTTATATAACAAATAAAATTGATATGTTTGTCAAGACAAACCGTTGCAATTGTCTGAATGCTAGGGCCAGAGGCGAAAGAGTGCCGGCTCAGATGGAAGGAATGGGCAAGGGTGCGCTGCGGCTTTGGGCAGGGACTATTTTGGCGATAACGGTTGCAGGCTGCAACACTATAACTGCACAGCGATATGAAGCAACGGCTCTAACAACCTATACGTGGCAAGTGGAATATTCAATTAATCCTGCCGGGGATAAAATGCCCCGCCGCGAAAGCTTTGGCTCAACCTTTCTACTGAACCGTAATGGCGAAAAGCCGGAAGGGGCTGTCACCGGCCCTGATGACAAAGGTTTGTGGTGGCCGGCACTCCCGCCACGCCCCACAGTGGATGACATTGAAAAACGACTACAGAAACCGCTGGAAAAAGCCAGTTCCCCACAGCTTCAGAAAACTGTGGAGTACAACCTGAGTTATCAAGAGGGCGTACAAACCGTTACACTGCCGACGAACTACCAAGTCTATCGGCAGGCAATTAAGGCACACGCTTCGGGCACACCGTTAGAACTAACCCTCGGTGTCAACGATGGATCTGTGGAAAAAGCGGAGCCGCAATAGCAACAAACTACAGGCTGATAACCTTGCCCTTGGTGGCTAGCGATGAAGGCACGAATGGGCGTTTGATGTGCAGTCTATGGCGAGTGGGTGCCGGTGGCCGGCAGCGGAACTCGCAGTCAAAACGCCGAAACGCTTCCTTGGGCAAAGGCTTATCAGCACAGAGAGCCGTGTCCGAACAGTTCTGTCAGCTGCCGCTCCTGAGCCAGGTCACGGATCAGGGACAGTTTAGATCGGATGTAGGAATTTAAAACATTCACTTCATCATGATTGAGCGAGCGATCTTGTTTTAACTGCTTGAGCAACCACTGCTCTAAGCTGGCATCATCAAGATTTAACAGAAAGTTTGCTTGGGCCTTTTCAATCACAACCCATAGCTGGCGAAGCATTGAGGGAGTCATACAACCTCCTTCTATCGTTTACCCATCTCGGTTGGAGATGGTGTGGAACCCGTTTTTAAATTGGCAGGCTGAAGGATCAGCCAGACCCGTCTTTATATTTGCTTAATTATTCAGCATCCTTACTACCATACCTGAATCTAGAAAAAGCGACAGGACTACCACACAAGTTGCAACAACACTTAGAAATTGCTTAATAAAAGACTAAGTATTTTGAGATAGGTGAGGGTTAGGGGTAGTGATCTGAAGCTAAGCCATCTAATTTCATAACCTGTATTGCGCTCAGGGAAGGGAAGATCGGGATCGAGGCCAGATGATATTTAAATTGTTACTCTTGTTTATCCTCTCACCGGCTGATGGGCGAAAGGGCTGTTATGCAGGGAACTTTGAATTGTCTCTATAAAGTGACCGTATCCCTTTAAGCCTGATTATTAGAGCAAAATTTAGAAAAATTTACGATAAGGAAGTTACAAATGCCAGGGTTATTTGAAGAAATGGTGACTTTCCCAAAAATGTGTGCGCCTTAAACTAAGTGTGCGCCCTCCCAAAGCTGTCCCTACCGGCTTCCTGGCTTTTAAGCCCTCTCGCTCGCCAGAAAGGAGGGGTTAAAAAAAGTTCTCAGAAAAATATAAAAGTTCTTGACAACTTCTAGGGATGGGGTGTTAGTATATTCAAGGTGACAGCAATGGGGTGTCGCCAAGTGGTAAGGCAGCTGGTTTTGGTCCAGCCATTCCGAGGTTCGAATCCTTGCACCCCAGTTAAACATTAATAATAATTAAAGCCGGTCTCACCACAAGACATTATGTGGACTGAGTTACCGCGAATTCGCCTTGGGACAAACAGGCTTGCGCCCTCTGAAATCTTATGATGGATATTTTCAATTTTCCCTTAGCCTTTCAATTTGCTTCTCCCGGCCCTATTATCTTCAGCCTCGGGCCGCTTAGCGTGCGCTGGTATGGCCTGTTGATCGCCTCGGCAGTATTGATAGGATTGACACTTTCCCAGTATTTGGCCAAGTACCGTAACGTTCACCCAGACTTAATCGGAGACTTAGCCATCTGGTTGGTTTTAGCGGCCATTCCTTGTGCCCGAATTTACTATGTGCTGTTTCAGTGGCCGCAATACGCAAAAGATCCAGGCGATATCATTGCGATTTGGAAAGGCGGAATTGCTATTCACGGCGCGATTATAGGCGGCATCGTCGCAGCTCTAATCTTTGCGCGACTGAAAAAAATTTCCTTTTGGCAATTGGCAGATATTGTAGCGCCCTCTGTAATTTTGGGTCAGGCAATAGGCCGGTGGGGAAATTTTTTCAACTCAGAAGCATTTGGCCGGCCAACCGATCTGCCGTGGAAACTCTACATTCCTCCAGCACAGCGTCCTTCAGGCTACATCAATTTTGAATACTTCCATCCCACCTTTCTTTACGAATCTTTGTGGAATTTGGCGGTATTTGGCTTATTAATTACGTTATTTTTCCGAAGCCTGAAGGGCAAGCCACATCTGAAATTGGGCACCTTGTTTCTCGTTTACTTTGCAACTTATAGTGCCGGTCGAGTCTGGATTGAGGGCTTGCGTACAGATAGCTTAATGCTTGGCCCGGTGCGGATCGCTCAACTGGTGAGTGTTGGGGGGATGCTTTTGGGGTTAGCCGGCTTAGCGTGGCTTTACATTGCAGGCCGGTCTTTACCTGATGTTGTCCCATCTGAGCCGCCGTTAAATTCTAGCGCCCAGTCTGCCAATCCTCCAAACAAAACTCCCTAATTTTATCTTGAGAACTCAAGCGACCTCCGGTGGGAGAGAAAAGGAAAAAAGCAAATAAAATATCTTTTAGGCTGACTTGTTACTTTTTACCTTTCTTTCAGGCAATTTGAGGCCGCAACAGCGATACCAATTCTTCAACCCCTCTTTGAATGCGCCGAGTTACGGTCATCGGGCTAACGCCAATTTGCTTGGCAACATCCTTGCGGGAGATATCATTCAAAAATACAAATTCAATGACTTCGCGGGTTTTTTCTTCCAACTCGCCCAAAGCGCTGTGTAGTTGTTGACGTTCCTCTTCAGCCCGCTGGAGTGATTGGTAATTCACATCAAGCAAGGTATCACCCAATGTCATCGGCGTATCAATTTGTGGGCCAACTGCAGCATCTAGGCTGAGGGGGGTGCAATTTTGTGTGGCTAACTGGCTATCGCGCCATTCTTGTACAGAAACTCCGAGTTGCTGGGCAATTTCAGCCTCACTAGGAGAACGGCGCTGATTGTTGGTAAATTCTTCGCGCACTTTCTGCCCTTCTCTTTGCAGTTCTTGCCACCGGCGGGGAATTCTAACAGAACTGCCCTTGTCACGGAGAAAATGCAGCATTTCGCCGCGAATGTAGGGAACGGCAAAGGAGCTAAAGGCGCATCCTTGTGTCGGATCGAATCGCTCAATCGCCCGGATTAAGCCAAGATAACCGATTTGTTCAAGATCTTCGTAAGGTTCTGCGCACTGATGGCTAACGCGATGAGCGATTTTGCGTACTAAGCCAATATTCAACCGCACTAGCTGATTGCGAATTTCGACAGAGGGATTGTGTTTGTAAGAAATCAACAGTTCCATGCCGCGAGAGCGGACAGAGGATTGAGTTGCCATGCTTAGAAAATCCTCAAAGGTAGAAACCCTTTGCTTCAGTGAATTGGGCTGGTTAAGAAACTGACGTTTTTTTACATCCCATCTGAATCAAAGCTGAGCTTATTGTGCGCGAGAACCCAATGAGAAACTATCGTTCATTTACTGAATTGCCAGGGGCACTCAAATCCAGTCTCAGCAGAAACACGTATAGTTTTGGCCCAATAGCTCGATTGGTTTTAGCTTTTCTTTAGGAATACACCTGAGACCGTTGGGATCTGTCCATCGTTCAGGGCCGGCCATTTAAGTAAAAATAAGTAAAAATAAGCATAGTAGTGATATTTCTGCTTGCCCATCCGAGGAAAGTTTATGAGTAGTACCAGTAACTTCCGAGCAGCGATTCGGGATGCCAAACACCAAACACTGGTGGGTCCCAACGTCATTGCTAACGCGTTGCCCTTTGTGGGAGGTGGCCTGGTTTTAACGGCTTTGGGCACCTATGGTGGTTTGAGGGTGATGAGCGCCAACCCAGAACTGTTTATGCCGACCTTCTGGGGGGCATTTGTGCTGGAGTTGATTCTGTTTTTTGTGGCGCGTGGCGTTGCAGAAAAAGGAAATAACGGTGTTGCGCTGCCTCTGCTAGCCACCTACAGTTTACTGTCGGGTTATACCCTCAGCGGTTTAGTCTTCTTGGCGCTGAGAACTGCCGGTGTCGGGTTGCCTGGAATTGGGTTTGCTGCTTTAGGTTGTGGCGTTACCTTTATTGCAGCGCGACAAATTGGCTCGAATTTGTCTGAAAAAGACGGTATGGCTGTTACTAAAACAGTCCAGCTAGGGGTGATTGCCCTGCTGGTTGTGATAGTTGGCCAAGTATTGCTGTCGTTTTTTGGGATTTACACTCCGACTTGGTTAGATATTGCCATTTCTGGAATTGGCGTGTTTCTGTTTGCCGGCGCTGCAGTGGTTGATTTTTTCATCTTGCCTCGCGCCTACCGCGATGAGCAGTACCTGAGTGCGGCTTTGTCAATGTACTTGACTTACATCAACTTGTTTGTTTTCATCCTGCGTTTGCTGCTTGCTTTAAATAGCAGAGATTGAAACCGTTTTAGACATTTAGAAGTATAAGGGCACGGTGGTCGTGCCTTTTTTTGTGTGAAAGCACCGTTTAGCTTACTCAACACTCAGGACTTTGAAACTCCCCACCCATCAGCTTTTCAAAATTTAAGCATCTAAAATTTAAACGGTAAAATGGTACTAGGATTGATGAAGTAAGCAACTATATTCTCTAGAAAGCTCTGACTATGGAAGTCTCAGACATAAAACGTGAAGTCGAAACGCTGTCTCAACGCCTGGGTGTAACCCAGGACTATCTTTGACATCCCTGCACTGACGGCTAAAATTCAAGATTTGGAGCAGTTGGCGGGGCAACCGGCCTTTTGGGATGACCAAGCTACAGCCCAAAAAATCCTGCAAGAACTTAATGATTTGAAATCTCACTTGCAGCAATATGACCGATGGCGAACGAGTTTGGAAGACGCCAAGGCGGTTTTAGAGTTGCTGGAGTTAGAAGCAGATGAGGCTTTACTGCAAGAAGCGCAAACGAATGTTACCAAGCTGAACCAAGAACTGGATCGCTGGGAGTTGCAACAACTGCTTTCTGGACTTTATGACGAAAGCGGTGCGGTACTAACGATCAATGCCGGCGCTGGCGGGACTGACGCGCAAGATTGGGCGGAAAAGTTGATGCGGATGTATACTCGCTGGGGTGAGAACCACGGCTATCAGGTGCATCTGGCGGAAATATCTGAAGGTGATGAAGCCGGCATTAAATCGGTGACGCTGGAAATTGAAGGGCGTTATGCCTATGGTTATTTGAAGGCAGAAAAGGGAACGCACCGGCTGGTGCGAATTTCGCCGTTTAATGCCAATGGCAAGCGACAAACGAGTTTTGCCGGTGTGGAAGTGATGCCGGTGTTGGATAAATCCGTAAAGCTTGATATTCCAGACAAGGATTTAGATATTTCCACCTCTCGTGCCGGCGGTAAAGGTGGCCAGAACGTTAACAAGGTGGAAACGGCTGTACGAATTGTTCATATCCCCACTGGCCTTGCTGTACGCTGTACCGAGGAACGCTCCCAGCTGCAAAATAAGGAAAAAGCAATGGCTATTCTTACGGCGAAGTTGCTGATTATCGCCCAAGAGCAACGCGCCAAGGAAATTGCCGAGATTCGGGGGGATATGGTAGAAGCAGCTTGGGGTAACCAAATCCGCAACTATGTATTTCATCCCTATCAGATGGTCAAGGATCTGCGTACCGGCGTTGAAACCACTGATATTGCGGATGTAATGGACGGAAATCTTGATCCGTATATCGAGGCGTATCTGCGCCAAGAAAACCAGCTAGGTGAAAGCCGGCCTGCATAATCTGCTCATTTTGCGAAATTTCTGACATGAGGGAACCCTCTTGACGAGAGGGTTCCCTTATTAGATCGTGAAAGGTGGAAAGTAGGGCGGGTTTAGCTGACGCATTTGGCTTTTAACACATAGCCTGAGCGCAAAACCTACTCCTACTAACTGCTTTCATAAACCATGTAAAATCTAAAATTTAAAATTGATATGTCTCATCCTCGCGTCCTCTGCCTCGGTGAAATCCTGTTCGATGTTCTGGCTGATCAACCAGGGCGAGCACTCGAAGAAGTTGAATCGTGGACACCTTATCCGGGAGGTGCGCCGGCGAATGTTGCTTGCGCTTTGGTTAAGTTAGGGACACCGGCTGGTTTTATTGGCTGTGTGGGACAGGATGAACCGGGGGACACGCTGGTGAAGTTGCTAGAAGACGTGGGGGTAAATAGTGCCGGTGTGCAGCGCCATGAGACGGCACCCACACGGCAAGTTTATGTGGTGAGATCGCAAGCCGGCGAACGGGAGTTTGCTGGTTTTGGAGAGTTGGAAACAACCGAATTTGCGGATACTTATTTGCAAGCGAAGCAGCTGCCGGTGCAATTATTTGAAACCGCTGAATTTTTGGTTTTGGGGACGTTGGAACTTGCCTATCCTGACAGCCGGCAGGCAATTTATCAAGCTTTAAAGTTGGCAAATCAGTACGATATTAAGATTTTGGTGGATGTGAATTGGCGTGAAATGTTTTGGCCAGATCCAAGTCAAGCTCAGCCGATTATTCAAGAGTTAATCAAGCAAATCGATTTCTTAAAAATTGCAGAGGAAGAGGCTGAGTGGTTGTTTAATACGACGGATGCCGGTGCGATTAAGTATCGTCTGGACTCTTTAGAGGGCGTGTTGGTGACTGCTGGTGCCCAAGGGAGTGCTTACTGTTTGGGAGGTAATGAAGGCAAGTTGCCGGCTTTCTCGGTGGATGTGGTGGATACAACCGGCGCGGGAGATGGTTTTGTTGCCGGTTTTGTTGATCAATTGTGCCGGCATGGGATTCACAGTTTAGAAGATCCTGAAATAGCGAAAAAGGTCGTAACGTATGCAAGTGCGGTAGGAGGGCTAACTGCAACAAAACCAGGAGCAATCGCCGCACAGCCAACAGCAGATGAGGTGGATGCGTTTTTAGAAAGTAGCCGGTAGCTTTTTGCAATCTTACTCAATAAATATTCATAATATTGATGACAAACGTACTAATTTTACTAATTAGTGCGTTTTTTAATCATTAAGAAGATTGATAAAATGTAAAGACTTGGATCTTTTACAAAATTTAAACTTTTATAAATTAATAATTCAGATATTGACTAGGAATCATCTCAAGTAATTGATCCGTTGATGAAACTTTCACCCCTAGAACGTAATCAAATGGATTATGCACTTATCGGGTGAGGAGCTACTCGCTAGATTCGATGTGGGCAGATAAATGATCAAGGTATTAATGGAACTTGTCTAGGCTCAATAAAATTTTTATTGGTTTGTGTGGTTTTTATAGATTTTATAAAAATATATAACAAAACCTTTTCGCTTTAACCGCTTAAAAGCTAAGTTTGCCTTAGTAATTCTTGTGCTGATTAACACTAATCTTTTATTAAACGTGAGGATATCATGGCAGAAGAAAAGACTTATCTCGAGCTTTCGGAGACAGATGGCGCTACTCACAAATTTTATGAAGTCACTATCAATGAGGTTCAAGTAACTATCCGCTATGGTCGTATTGGCGATGCAGGACAAACTCAGGCCAAAACTTACCCCTCTGCTGAAAAAGCTAAGGCGGATGCAACTAAAAAGATTAACGAAAAGCTGAAAAAAGGTTATGAACCGGCCATTCTGGGAGTGCGTCAGAAACGTTCCGTAACCAGGCGGGAAGTTGCAAGCCAAACTTCAACGGCTAAACAAGCGCCGGTTATCTGGAAATTTGCCTCTGGTTCGTCTGCTTTTGGAATCTTTATTGATGGGGAACGGTGCTGGGTAGGAAATCAAAATGGGAAGGTGTTTGCTCTGGATCAAAACGGTCAAGTTTTGAATCAATTTAAACTTCCCGATGGGGTTAAATGTTTGGTTGCTGATGATATCTGGATTTATGCCGGCTGCGATGATGGAAATGTTTACGATTTAACCGGCAAGATCCCGCGCATTGCCTATCAAATTGATGAAAATGTTGATATCTACTGGTTGGATATCAAAGATGGGTTTTTAGGAGTCTCCGACGCCAACGGCGGTGTGACAACGGTTGATCATGAGGACGAGTCTCAGTGGACTCGCCTAAGTCAGGGTTCGGATGGCTGGATGGTGCGCTGTGACAGCGCTGGTGTCTATCACGGCCACAGTAATGGGGTGACGATGTATGATGCGAAAGAGGGTCGAATGCTTTGGCATCAAAAAACTGCCGGCAGTGTGCTATTTGGCTGGCAAGAAGCATCGGCTGTTTATGCCGGCACCAGTGATAAAAAAGTTTATTCCTTTAGCAAACAAGGTGAAGTTGGCACGGTTTACAAGTGTGATGCTGGGGTTTACTCTTGTGCCACCGCTGAGGATGGCAAATATGTTTTTGCCGGCGATAACTCTTCCTCAATTTACTGTTTTAACCAAGCTGGAGAACGTCTGTGGAAGCTTGGCAGTGGTTGCGGATCAGCTTTATCGATGCAGTTTTTTGGTGATCGCATTTACATTGTCACAACAGATGGTTCTTTAGCCTGTATTGACGCCAGCGAAGCCGCGATAAAAGCTGCACAAGCCGGTACAATTCCGGAAGCGGTAACGATTAAAGCGCCAAAAACAGAAGGTGCAGCGCCTTCTAACACGTTGGAAACCACCTCCGATACCAACCAAGGCGTTATTGTGGAGTGCTTCCGGGAGGGAGGCAAGCTGCGAGTTCGTACGGTTTCTCCGGGATATGATTCGACATGGAATGTGCAGTTTCCCAAAGATATTCGCAAAGAGGGTGAACGCTATCTTGTCCAAGAAGTACAGGAGTCTGCACACGGCGGCTTCTATCGTGCCTATGGCGATATTAAGAAGTTGGTTTAGATATTAACCAAAGGTGCTATCGTTAATCGATCAAAGATTTACAAGCACTAATTGCATCCCCAACCTCTCTCAAAATAGAGAGAGTTTGGTAAATTGTTTATCGAGTAACAAGTCATTTTACTTGAATTCTTAAGCCATAAATATCCACTCACAGTGAACTATTAGAGACTCTAATTTAAAAAGGTTCGTGTGCCGGCTTCAGCAATATCTTAAACTCTAAAAATAAAAAAAGGCGACCTGTTACGATCGCCAAAAGCAGAAGTAAAAATTTTTGCCAGCCGGCCTCTGCACTTAAAATTTCCCAGCATTGGAAGGGAGTGGCGAACACGGCTTTAAGCAAAAAAATCCAAAACAGTTGCCTTGTTGATGTCAATCATTTAATCGAAAGTTTTTCCAGGTATTCACGGCGAATCAAGACAAGCTCTCCAGCTGCCCAAGCATCTAGCAGTTTCCCCAAAGCTGCTCCTTTGCCGTGAATAAACCCCAATTTAATCGCTTCCCGTCGTAGGGCGGTAGGTGTTTCGGGGGCAACCCGTGCCATGATGACGGTCCGCTCTAGTCGTGGCCGGCCTCGCGGATTGGGCATAGTACCTCCTTAAATTGCTTGACGTTTATTAAACTGATCTTGATTTTTTATATATAGCAATTATTGGTAATTATTGACCACTAACTTAGTAGGTATTTCTGCTAGAAAAATAAGGCAACCTGGTAAAGTTGCCATAATACAAAACCTAAAAATTTAACGTGTAGGGTATGACAATTTCAAATCAATTAAGTTTCTATTTAACACTGGCAGCGTGTAAAAATTTTTAACTGGTGCGTCGGCAGGCGACAAAGAGAAAAATAAACTAACTTCACCTCATACGAAAAGAGACGCGACTCCTCGCGCCTCTTTTCGTTAATCAACAAGCGGGTATTAAACTAAAGCTTCGTGCCACATTCCGGACAGAAATTACTGCTAGAAATGTTCTTAGCACCGCAGCTACTGCAATACAGAAGTTCTGCCGCTTTTTCTAACTTGCTACGTTCTGGCAAACCGATCATCTGCGCGTTGCTCTTGCCGGGGGCAACCATCGGGTAGCAATTTTCATTGCGCTTAACGTGGATATCCATCAAAACCGGCCCGTTATGAGCCAGCATTTCAGCAACCGCATCCTTCAGCTCATCCCGACTGTGAACGCTCCTTCCCTTGATGCCATAAGCCTGAGCTAGCATCACGAAATCTGGCATCCCGACTTCCATGTTAGAAGACGAGTAACGCTCTTGATAGAACGTCTGCTGCCACTGGCGCACCATCCCCTGCCAGCCATTATTGACAATCACAATCTTGACATTAATGCCATACTGTGCAAGGGTTCCCAGCTCCTGAATATTCATCTGGACACTGGCATCACCGGCAATACAAATCACCTGTTCCTCAGGAAGTGCCACCTTGACGCCCATCGCAGCCGGCACCCCAAAGCCCATCGTTCCCAAGCCGGCGCTAGAAATCCACTTGCGCGGGCCATTCTTCAAGAATTGCGCCGACCACATTTGGTGTTGGCCTACATCCGTCGTGTAGTAAGCGTGGGGAGCCTGAGTTGCCAATTCCACAATCACCTCTTGCGGCGACAAACTATCCGCATACCGAGGCACCACCAACGGATAATCCTCACGCCAGCGCTCAATCCGTTCCCGCCATACTTTCGTTTGGTTAGGATCGGCTGGCTCCTTCAGTTCCCGAATGCGACGCAGCAACTCCTGCAAAACTTTCCTGACATCCCCGACAATGGGAACCTCTGGTGCCCGGTTTTTCCCGACCTCAGCCGGGTCAATATCAATATGAATTACCTTAGCGCGGGAGGCAAACTCATCCAGCTTGCCGGTGACGCGATCATCAAAACGCGCTCCAACTGCTAGCAACAGATCGCACTCACTCACGGCAAAATTTGCGTAAGCGGTGCCGTGCATTCCCAACATTCCCAAGGCTAGCGAATGATTTTCATCAAACGAACCCTTGCCCATTAGTGTCGTTGTCACCGGAATGTTGAAGTATTCCGCTAATTCCTGAAGTTCCCCATGAGCACCAGCAGAAATCGCACCGCCTCCCACGTATAACAGTGGACGCTGTGATTGCCGAATCAGCGTGATCGCTTGATTAATTTGGCGGGGATTGCCCTTCACCGTTGGCCGGTATCCCGGTAACTTGACCGATCCCGGTTCCACCGGCACATAGTCAAATTGTTCTAGCGCCACATCTTTGGGCACATCCACCAACACTGGACCCGGACGCCCCGTGGAGGCGAGATGGAAAGCTTCTGCCACGATCCGCGACATATCTTTAGGCTCGCGCACCACATAAGAATGCTTAACAATTGGCAGCGTAATGCCCCAAATATCCGTTTCCTGGAACGCATCCGTCCCAATTGCCACCCGACTCACCTGACCCGTGATAATCACCATCGGAATCGAGTCCATGTGGGCGTTAGCGATGCCGGTGACTAAATTGGTGGCTCCGGGGCCAGACGTGGCAAAACACACTCCCACCTGGCCGGTAGCACGAGAGTAAGCATCTGCCGCATGAGCTGCACCCTGCTCATGTCTAACCAAAATATGCTGGATACCACCTTCAGCTTCAGCTCGGTACAGCTCGTCGTAGATCGGCAGAATTGCGCCACCAGGATAACCGAAAATATGCTTAACGCCGTGGCGCTTAAGACTATCAATTAGGGCAAAGGCACCAGTTGCAACACTGGTTGCCACACTTCTTTGCAGTTGCACAGATAAACCTCACGCAATGACTTTTTTTATTGATTAATAGTCGATGATTTTATTTAATAATCATGCCATTAGAAGGTATAACTATAGCGCAATTTTGATCAGACCTTAACACTTTGATGGGTTTTAAGGAGAAACAGAACGGGCGAGGGGAAGCGTAAAAGCACGAAGCGCGCTGGGTAGTTAGGGGAAACAAAGTAAGAGACAAGCAAGAAGGAAAAGTTAAGAAAATTTTCAATTCCTATCTCCCAATTTCCCCCACTCGATACCTTCAGGTTAGCGCAGCCTTGCCTTCTCCTCGCCCCATGCCCCTAACGTTCTTGTTACCGCAGCGTTGTCCCTTCCCCTAAATCACATCTTGCAAAACGCGGCGGGTATTTTGCCAAGCCCAAATCCCCACGATGCACACGACAAAACTCATGGCGAGCATCACCGCCCGCAGCCCAACCATATCCGTAAGGGGTCCAGCAATTGCCAGTGGCAGACTCAGCGCAATATTGACAACATTATTTTGAAAGCCAAAAACCTTGCCTCGCATTGATTCTGGGGTTTGCTCTTGAATTAAAGTCTGCATCGGTACGCCAATGAGGGAAGCGCCCAAGCCCAACAGCCCGCTTAATGCTAAAACCAGCCACAGTTCATTGGCTAAGGTAAATACGCATAAGACAAAGCCCATAATTAAAAACCCAATTAACGGCAAAGGCTTGTTGTGGAAGCGATCACCCCAGTGACCCAAAATGCCGGCACCAAACACCATGCCTACCCCAGCGGCTGCCAACAGAAAGCCAAATTGATTTTCCTTGAGACCGATATCGACTACAAGAACGCTGGCCAAAACGGTGAGTGCTGCAAACACCGAGTAAAGAACGCTCAGTTGCAGCATCGCATTACTCACCAAGCGGTTTTTCTTGAGATAGCGCAAGCCTTCTTTGAAATCGCTCCAAGGATGGACAACAACCAACGGATCTGGAAGGATAGTTTTTTTGAGGGGAAGGAAATAAAAGGCTGCTGCTGCCAGCAGGTACAGCCCTGCCACTGCAAATTCTTGACCGTAGTCTCCACCCCAATTTCTAGCGAAGCTAAGCACCGGCTCGCCCACCGCAAACCCAATAATTAAGGAACTCAACATCGTTGTGGTAAACAGGGCGTTTGCAGAGAGCAATCCCTCTTTGGGCACCAGCAAGGGAATTGTGGACAACTCTGCCGGCGCGAAAAATTGGGTCAGGATCGATTCTAAAAACGCCACCACTAAAAGGAATGCAAACTCCTTCGGTAGCAAGGGGATCGCGAGGAGTAATAGCCCTCGCAGCAGATTGGAAATAATTAAAATTTGCTTCTTGTCAAAGCGGTCAACAAAAATGCCTGCTGCAGAGCCAAAAAGAATTGCCGGCACCGTATTAGCTACTAATACAGCCGATTTCATGGAGGCTTTTAAGGCATTGGGAGGTCTGTAGTCTACCAATAGGGTAATTAGTAGGACAAGAAAGACTTTATCTGCCACCTGGGACAGTATCTGCCCAGTCCACAGCAACATGAAGGGTCGATTCCGAAACAGAGCGCGAAATCCGCTCCCAGAGGGGGGTGGGCTAGCTGGAAGCATAGGAAAAATTTAGCTTTGAATGAATTAACATAAAACGATTTATTCCTCACAAACAGGTGGGAGGAGTACACCGTGACGCTCTATAAGGGTAGCTAAAAACAGAGCGGCATTTGTGGGGATGGGCGGTTCAATACCGAAGTCGGTTTTGCGAAACCACCATCCTTGAACCGTTTGTGGGGATCGCCACAAGTCTAAATGTTCCACCGGCGGTGAGGCATAGAAACTTTCGTCCCCGCCTCCCAGTAAAGCAGAACTCCAGTGGGTGAAGTAATCGTGACTGAGTCGGTAGATGGGAAAATCGCCATACAGCGGCACCCCCCAACCATCCAAAGCGATAAAGGCATTCACCCTGCCGCCCATTTGCCGCCATGCCCACGCCGCTCCTATTGCGCCGGCAACGCCGGCACTAAAGCTGATAAATATTAACGACGCTTCCGGCTGTCTCAGGGTTGCACCACTGCCTAGATGCGCTTGCAAAAACTGGAAAATTTCAGGGGCACAATACGCTGGGTAGTCCTGAGTTGGGAAAACCAGCAATGTCTCGGATTGACAAGCAGCCCCACGTTCCTGAAGCTGATCCCGTAACTCTTTAATAAAGGTTTCTGTCAACCTTGGGTGATGAATGCCCGGACAAATAATTAAACTCACAGATTTTCTCGTTTGCGAATTGCAAGCTCGTTAATTTTAGATGCCTCCTCTTCAGGAATGACATTGATTGAGGTCTTTACTTTGCAGCGGGGATCGCCCAATCGTTTTCAGGAACTGACTTGCTGAGTTGCCAGTCTCATGCTTAACAAAACGTTATGAGCATCTACGGGCAAGTCGAGAATCATGAAAGATTACTGCTGTTGGATGAGGCAACCTGCGCTCAAAGTTGCTAAAGTATCTCACTGACAGGGGGGAACTCGCAGCATCCTAGAGCCGGAGACGAAGCCGGTGAATTAAACGCTTGCTTTCCTACAACCTAAGCGCGATTCCTTGCCGGTGCCCGTTATCATTGTTATAAGTCTCACTTTTATTTTGCATAGATTAATTTTTCAATTTAATTCATTACAGACAAAGTTTTAACAATACTTAGTACAGCTTCAGAGTGAAATTTGTTATGGGAGATGCCGATTACTGTCCTTAAATCACTGAGTATATTAAAACCGGCACATCCAGTCATCGGAAAGCTGTGATGTGCACCTCACTTTCCTGTCCACTAAAAGTTTATATCTGGATATAACATCCAGCAGGGACATCAAATGAGTGCCAAGCGCAAATCGCTAAATGTAGCCATCAGGGATTTATTTGTGGGTCGTTACCTCACCCCTGGCTTCATGATCTTTGCTGGGGTGGGATTATCAGTCGTAGCGTTTTTTGTCGTGCGACAGTGGCAACAGGAAGGACTGAACGTTCAACTCCAAAAGCGAACTGACAACTTAGCGAGTTCATTGCAGAAAAATATCGATAGAAATTTTGAAGCGCTGCTAGGCGTTAGTGACTTCTATAGCGTCTCCCCTAGAGAGGTAACGCGGCAAGAGTTCAACCAGTTAAGCACGAACATCCTGTCTCGCCATCCCAGTATTGAAGCGCTGGGCTGGGTTCCCCGTGTCACAAATGCCCAGCGAGCAGCTTTCGAGACAGTCCGTAAGGCGCAAGGTGAAGCCACTTTCCAGATTACAGAACAGCAAAGTCAGGGGACAATGGTCAGAGCGCCTGCGAGAGCGGAATATTTCCCGGCTGCTTACATCGCGCCGGCGGGGAAGTACGACTTGGTTGTTGGTTTCAATTATGGTTCAGAGATCAGACGCCGTTCAGCTTTGGAACAAGCACGCGATACCGGCAACGCGATTGCTACCAGTCGGCTTGATTTAGTGAGCGATCAACCGGGCTTCTTAGTTGCCTTGCCCATATATCAAAACGGCGTTCCCCACAACACCCTGCTGACACGCCGGCAGAACTTAAAAGGGTTTGTCATCAGTATTTTTTTTCTGACTGATTTTGTTAAAACTTCCCTCACAGGACTGGACTTAGAGGATCTCAATGTTGCCTTTTACGACGAAACTCCAGGCGCTGCAGAAAACTTCCTTGCTTTCTATGAATCAAGCAGGAGTCGCGTTCTAACCGAACCAACCGACAAAGAGCGGCTTAAGATGAACAGCAAGTTGGTCTGTCCCAACCCAACCACTTGCACTCGCCGATTGAATGTGGGCAGCCGGCAATGGTCGCTTCTGATCGTCCCAACCCCTCAATACCTCTCAAAAAACAAACCGTGGATTGCCTGGATGGCACTTGCCAGCGGACTGATCCTCACGGGCTGTTTTGCGATTTATCTGCTGAGATTTCAGCGCCACACGTCCAGAGTGGAACAGCTTGTAGAAAAACTCTCAGAGGCTAACTTTGAAATTCGCTCACTTAGCCGCATCACTGATTCACTCCAAGCGTGTCTCACCTTAGAAGAAGCCTACACCGTGATCCCGCGCTTAATCCAAAAGCTGTTCCCCCATCACTCAGGCGGCATTTATGCGATCAGCGCTTCTGGAAATATGGTGGAGGCAGCAACCACTTGGGGATCGGAGCTTTCCAGCCAGTTGGTATTCTCAACCAATGATTGCTGGGCCATTCGCTGTGGCCGAGCGCATCTGTTTGAAAATACCCATAGCGGTTTAGCCTGCCAGCACTTCACCCAACCCTTGCCGGCGGAATGTTTCTGTGTCCCGATGACGGCGCAGGGAGAAAACTTGGGGCTGTTGTTTTTGAGTGGCTCAGAACATGGGAAATTTACAGAAGCCAAACAACAGCTGGCAATAACGGTTGCGGAACACGTTGCCTTATCATTGGCTAATTTAAGGCTGCGGGAAACGCTCAAAAACCAAAGCATTCGCGATCCCCTGACGGGTTTGTTTAACCGGCGCTATCTGGAAGAATCCCTAGAACGCGAGTTACACCGAGCTGAACGCCAAAAACACTCGGTGGGCATCATCATGCTTGATATTGACCACTTTAAGCACTTCAACGATACATTTGGTCATGAAGCCGGGGATACTCTGCTGCAAGAATTGGCCGTATTTTTGCAAGGTTCAATCCGGGGTTCAGATGTTGCCTGCCGTTATGGGGGTGAAGAGTTCACGCTGATTTTGCCGGAAGCGTCTTTGCAGATAACGCAGCAACGAGCCGAGCAGTTACGCGAGGGTGTGAAGCACTTGCACGTTCAGTACCGCCGGCAGCCTTTGGGAATGGTTACGCTCTCGTTGGGGGTGGCAACATCCCCGTTACACGGAGTGAATGCTTCGACGGTGGTTCGCGCTGCTGATGCGGCGTTGTATCGCGCAAAGCAAGAGGGACGGGATCGCGTTGCCATAGCCTCCTGAGATCGGCGCATTTGTGAAGTCTTTTATCCTATGCCCCTAGAGGGGATGCTAACCTAGGAGAATGGACGTGCAGCGCTGGTAATTTGGAAGAGCACCACAACGCCATGCCCTAGCGCTGTACTCCTCATACTAATCCTCTGGAGGAACCTGACGTGGTTGCCACCCCTGAAAAACTGCACACACACCCCCCTGATTCGGCTGCCGGTAATGATCGGGTAGCCGTCTTGCTGATGGGCTATGGCGAAGTTGAAAGTTACGAAGATTTCGCCAATTACAACGAACAGGCGCTCAATCTCCTCACGGCTAAATTTGCGCCGGTTCCGACTTGGATCTACCCGCCTTTAGCGAAACTGCTGGCAATTTTTGACCGGCACGAGTGGGGACATACTCATCACGATTTTATTTCGCCGCACAACGCGATTTTTGAGCGGCAACGTGCCGGTATTGAACACGAACTGCAACACCGTTGGGGTGAGTCGGTGCGCGTGTTTAAAGCTTTCAACTTCTGTGCCCCTTTTCTGCCGTCTCAAGTTTTGGCAGAAATCAAGGCTGAAGGTTTCGACAAGCTGCTGATTTACCCGCTGTTAGTGGTTGATTCTATCTTCACCAGCGGCATTGCCGTCGAGCAAGTCAACAAAGCCTTGGCTGAACTCACGGATGGCGATGAACACTGGGTGAAGGGAATGCGCTACATTCCCTCTTTTTATAATGAGCCGGCTTATATCGATTTGCTCGCTCAGTTGGTTGAGGAGAAAATTGCGGCTGAATTGGCTGATAAATATTTGCCTTCTCAAGTTGGCATCATTTTGATGAACCACGGCTGCCCCCACAAGGCGAAGGGATTTACCTCTGGGATCGCTGAAAGTGAGGCGATGTACGAACTGGTTCGCCAAAAGCTGATGAATCGCTATCCGTTAATTTCTGTGGGCTGGCTCAACCATGACACGCCGTTGATTGAGTGGACTCAGCCGAACGCAGATCAAGCTGCCGGCAATTTGATTGATCTGGGTGCAAAGGCAATTGTCATGATGCCAATTGGTTTTGCGACAGAAAATCACGAAACACTGCTAGATGTGGATCACATCATTCACTCGCTGCAACGCCGGCATCCAGATGTGACTTACGTGCAGATGGCTTGCGTGAACGATAGTCCTGAGTTTCTCAAGATGGCGGCTGAGTGGGCGGTTCCCCAAATTGAAGCGCTCTTTTCAGAACAAGCGTTATCTGTCAATCCCCAGATGGCACTGCCGGCCCTTCACACTCACGAGCATCACGAGCATCACGAGCATCACGACCACGCTCACGATGGCGCTCATCACCATCATCATTAAGAATTGCTATAGATTGTGTGGGGCCGGCAATGCCGGCCCCACTTTTTTAATCTTTTTTTAATGCCGGTTCTAAAAATTTAACTTCTGAGTGCTGGATGCTGAGTGCTGAGTGAGTTTAAGAGTTTTTGAAAAGTTGTAGTTGCGCTTGTGTGCGCGTTTTTACTTAGAGTAGTTTTAGACCGTTAAAAGTGCCTTCAGTTGCCTGTGAGTGCGGGTTTGAGGAGCAAGGGCGAACAACTTCACATTGAAATATTTCCTGTGTTAAAAATTGGGGATCGCTGGCATATTTTGGAGCATTGGTGGATAATTTTCGTCAGTCCACCTCAGGTGCTGAGGAAAATAAATTATGGAAGTTAGTTGGAAACCGCTGCGATGGCTGGCAGGAACAATTGCGTTGCAAGCTTTAACCCTGACTCTCGCTGCTTTACTACTCATTGCCATCGCATAAAACATTTTTAAGAAAAGACCGAGGAGGCGGCTTCTGTTTCCTGCCAAACGCGGAAAAAAACGAGGAGATTCTCAAGCAACGTTTCGCAGTTTGGCAGTATTTATTACCAAACTTTCAGCAAATTGATCAAAGCGTTGGGAAAGTTTTTCATCCACAATCTTGCCGTCTTTGCCAAAAGCTGTCCAGGCTTGACCGATGGCGATTTGTTCGGGAATCACCCAGGCGTGTACCCAGCGCATAATCACTCGCAAGTCATTGAGGGCGTTGCTGTTGGACTGACCCCCCAAAACGCTAATCAAACCTGTAACCTTATCAGAGAGCTGATCGAAGCTCATCAGATCCAAGGCGTTTTTAATCACACCGCTGGGGCTGCCGTGGTACTCGGGAGTCGATAAAATCAATCCGTCGGCACGGCTTACAGCTTTGCGAAGTTTCTCAACATCTGGGTAATCGGGATATTCTTTTTCGCCGTTGCAAAATGGCAACTGCATCTGGCGCAAATCAAGGATTTCCATCTGTGCGCCGAGTGCGGTTATCCGCCCGCTTACGGCTTGCAGGGCTAGGTGACTGTAGGACTGAGGGCGCAAACTTCCAGCAATTCCAACAATTTTTACCATGATCGCTGTTTCTGTGATGTCAGTGAGGACAGTATTTCAGTAAAGCTTCTTATTAAATCGAAGTCATTACGACTACGTTTAATTTAACGAATTTAAAGATTTCCTGTCAAGTCGCCGGCTCCGTTGGAGGGGTGTAGCCGCTGTGCAGATGCAAGGGAAGCGCTGCTAAAGCTAGAATCGGGAAAGATAAACTAAAGATTGAAAAGGTTTTCTCAACTCGTGCCGGTGGGTCGAGCTTCTGAGGATCGTAAGCAAGAGTTAGACAAGTCAGCAGGCGGTAGTGAGATGAAAGGTTCCTGGATGAAAGCAAGCATGGGGCAGCAACCGGCAGGCGGATCTGAGGTCAATCGGGCGACGGCAGAGCCTTTAGCAAAGAAAAGCGTAGGCTCAATGCTGCGTGAGCCGGCACGCCGCCTTGGCTCTCTCGCCGCTGGTTGGTTGATGGTGCAAGGGCTATTGTTGGCAACACCGAGTTTGGCGGCGGCAGAGCGCTTAACGCTCAGTTACAGCCAGCTGTTGCAGAAAATTAATGCCGGTGAAGTCACGAAAGTTGAGATTGATCCCGCTCAACAAATTGCCAAAGTCCAGTTGAAGGACTCGAAGCAAAAAGAGTATGAAGTGTCTTTATTGGAAAAATACCCAGAGGTTTATCAAGCAATTCGCGAAAAAAATAAGCTTAACGAGGATATTCAACTGGATCTGCAGCCCTCTACAGATCACAGCGCGGCAGTGGGGCTGGTAGCCAATTTACTACTGATTATGCTGTTAATTGGGGGATTGATGATGATCTTGCGCCGGTCGAGCCAAGCCGGCAGCCAAGCGATGAATTTTGGCAAAACTCGCGCGCGGTTCCAGATGGAAGCCAAAACCGGCGTGATGTTCGATGATGTGGCCGGTATTGAAGAAGCGAAAGAAGAACTTCAAGAAGTTGTCACGTTTTTGAAGAAGCCAGAACGCTTCACAGCCGTTGGTGCAAAGATTCCTAAAGGTGTGCTGTTAATTGGGCCTCCCGGAACCGGCAAAACCATGCTAGCCAAGGCCATTGCTGGGGAAGCCGGTGTGCCGTTCTTCAGTATGTCGGGTTCGGAATTTGTCGAGATGTTCGTTGGGGTCGGTGCCTCACGGGTACGAGATTTATTCAAAAAAGCTAAGGAAAACGCCCCCTGCCTGGTATTCATTGATGAAATTGACGCAGTGGGCCGGCAGCGGGGTGCAGGAATTGGTGGCGGCAACGATGAACGGGAGCAAACCCTAAACCAGTTGCTGACAGAAATGGACGGGTTTGAGGGGAACACCGGCATCATTATTATTGCCGCAACCAACCGTCCTGACGTGCTTGATGCTGCCTTGCTGCGTCCAGGCCGGTTTGATCGGCAGGTAACGGTTGATTTACCCAGTTACAGTGGCCGGTTGGGGATTTTAGAGGTTCACGCCCGAAATAAGAAGCTGTCACCGGAAGTCTCACTGGAAGCAATCGCACGGCGCAGCCCAGGATTTTCCGGGGCGGATTTGGCCAATTTACTCAACGAAGCAGCAATTTTGACAGCCCGCCGGCGCAAAGACGCGATTGGGCCATTGGAAGTTGACGACGCCATTGATCGCATCACCATTGGACTGACCCTAACGCCGCTACTCGACAGCAAGAAAAAGCGCTTGATTGCCTACCATGAAGTGGGCCACGCTCTGCTAATGACGCTGCTGAAGAACTCCGATCCGCTGAATAAAGTCAGCATTATTCCCCGTTCGGGCGGAATTGGCGGTTTTGCCCAACAGGTTTTTAATGAAGAGATGGTGGATAGTGGTCTTTACAGTCGGGCTTGGCTGAGAGATCGAATCACCATTGCCTTGGGCGGTCGGGCGGCTGAGGAAGTCGTGTTTGGCGATGCGGAAATAACGGTGGGTGCCAGCAATGATATCCGGGTGGTGGCCGATTTAGCGCGGGAAATGGTTACACGCTACGGGATGTCTGAGTTGGGTCCCCTGGCTTTGGAAAGTCCGAACAATAATGAAGTATTTTTGGGTCGAGACTGGATGGCACGCTCTGATTATTCAGAGGAGGTGGCAATTAAAATCGATCAGCAAGTTCGCATGATCGCGCTTCGCTGTTATCACGAAGCTTGCCGGCTGATTGGCGAAAACCGCACCCTGATGGATCGCCTGGTGGATTTGCTGTTAGACGAGGAAACCATTGAGGGCGATGAGTTCCGGAAAATTGTCAGTGAATTCACGCAACTGCCGGAGCATCAGATGGTATCAAGCCAGTCGGCGTGAGCCAGTAGGGACTAGGGACTAGGAACTGGAGTGGGAGAGTGGGAGAAATGCACTGATTGCTTTCACCCTTAATCCCTCAAAGCGTTCCTAGTCCTTAGCTATTCTTGGGTTCTGCTGGAAACAGAGCCTCTTTGCTGGCCGTACATTGCCCGCAGGACAATGGCTGGGTCTATCCACTGGTTGGAGTATCTCAGTCCCCAGTGCAAGTGCGGGCCGCTCGTCCGACCCGTCATCCCCACGCGCCCTATCCGGGCACCAGCAAGAACTTGCTGGCCGTGCCAAATTTGCAGTCCGCCGGCGCGATCAATGAGATAATTTCGACCGTTGGCTTTGCCGGCTTGCCCTTCCAAGTGGCAGTAGACGTGTTCCCAAGGGCCAGATTGAATCACAAGGCCGGTGCCACATCGACCGTCATCGATGACTTCTACAACAACGCCGGCCCACCAGTTACGGATATAGCTGCCCTGTGGGGCTGCGAGGTCAAGTCCGTAGTGAAAGTCCCCGTATCCCCGTGGGCCAAAGGCAGAGGTATAATCTTGAAAATTTTCTACAGGAAAGGATGCACCTTGCCAAGTGCTGCCGGTGGCCACTTGCTGTGCTTCACCAGCTTGCGCTCTTATTGGATCGGGCTGAGAGCCTAAGGCAACTACAGCGAACACACTTAAACCGGCCAAGAACAACACGCGTTTCAGACGCGCTAAACCCATTCCCTTCATTATGTGATACTCCTCAACCGCCAGGTGAGTTTGAGAACAACGCATTATACTATATCTTGCTTTTTGTCAAGCATTTTGCTTGCAAAGTCATTAAGCTGAATAACTTAATTCAGTCTTCAAAGCTAGCCCATCATTCCAGTTCAACGCACCCGATCCGGAAGACTATTAAAGCATGATTTGAGTTCAATCGTGCAAAAAATTCAGGCGGAATTTTAGGTTAAAATCTCACAAAGGCTAAAATCTTTAAGAACTATTACCAATACCTTGCTTTAAATGGTTTTTTGACCGATGCTGACTGAAATATTTCCGTTTAAGTTCGCTCTGGATGCCACAGTAATTGCTGGGGTGAGTCTGTGGTCGCTGGCTCTGTATTTGGGCTTCTCGCCGGTTAGTGAATGGGTGATAGAGCAGCTGAACCGCTGGTTTAATTTTGCTGAGCGATCTCTTTACACTTCTGCCGAGGAGTTTGACAGAACTCGTGCCGGTCGAGAAGCGCAAAATTCATTCTACGCTTCCCTGTTTAGCATCGTGCCCTTTTTTCTAGTAGGTGCGCTTTGCAACTACGGCGTGGAAATTGGTTTGGGGCGCAGTTGGGCGATCAGTATGGGGATCATTGCCTGTATTGGTTCTGGAGTCTATGAGTTAGGGCGGCGAGATAGCCGGTCTTAAATATTAAAATCTTAGGGTTTAAATGGGTTAGCAATTACCCATGACCAATTAGCAATTCGCTTGTGATGTTTCCAGTTAACTTCTGACTGGAATCTTTGTAAATTCAACCGCATTTTTTATTGGATTCATTGCTATACGCCCTTGCTTTTCGGTTACGTGCGGAACGTTCGCAATGAAAGGATAGCTCAGGATATGTCTTTGGCAATTCTAGCCAGCGTGCAACTAGAGACACAGTGGCGTCTACCTTCGGCAATTTTAGCCAGCCTACAGCTATTGTTTTGGGGTTATATTCCTGCTGTTATTTTGGGAGTTCCCATTGCCATCCTGATTGGAAAGAACCGCTTGTCTTATCATATATTTAGGCGACTCTTTCAAATACCCGGCACCATCCCTTCTATTGTTTTATTGCCCCTCGCCCTCCTTGCTTTCAAGCAAAAGCAAGTTGCTATCGCTTTTATCAGTTTTATCAGCGCTATTTTGCAGATTATTATTCATACGGCAATGGGGGTGCGGCAGTTTCAACAAAATTCTAATAACTTGGGTGTTTCTTATATTTTTACAGGTTTAAGACTGGGCATTCGGGTCGCGTGGTTTGCGGTGATTGCTGCAGAAATGCTGGCCGGCACTAAAGGAATTGGCTTTTCGATCTGGGAGGCTTATAAGCTTAATAAAGTTAGCGATTTAATCGTGGCAATTCTTTATCTCAGCATTACTAGTTTCTTGCTCGATCAGCTTTTAGAATTGGGAGGATATGTTGCATCTCAGCTTTTTCCTGAAGAGGAAAAAGAAGATTCGGGTGATTAGGGATTCTTAATTTTGTGAAAACTAATTTAGGATGGCTATAGCTCAATATTATTCCTGCCACTAAGCGAACGTAACCTGCCTGCATTCCTATCAAAGTGGGTTCTTTAAATGTAAAGGCATCTGCTGATTGGATGCAAAATGAATGTAGAACCGACAGCGATTGCACTCAGGAAGCTTGGGAATTGTCAGTTGGACAGCAGTTTGATTTTCTCCTAAAATTATTGATAAACGATGCTGCAAATATCTAACACCGTGAGTGTCCCGGAGCCTGAGATTGAGATGAGTGCAGTGCGCTCTCAGGGTGCCGGTGGACAAAACGTGAACAAAGTCGCAACCGCCATTCACCTGCGCTTTGACATCATGGCGTCCTCACTGCCCGAACCCTACAAAGAGCGACTGTTGAAGCTAAATGATCAGCGCATTACCAAGGAAGGCGTCATTGTCATCAAAGCTCAAGAACACCGCAGCCAAGAGCAAAACCGAGAAGAAGCCCTGCAACGACTGCAAGAATTGATTAAACGTGCGGTGGCATTACCCAAACCCCGCAGAAAGGGCAAACCCACTCGCAGTTCTCAAAGGAAACGTCTCGATAGCAAAACTAAGCGAGCGCAGTTGAAGACGATGAGGGGAAAAGTCACGGATGAACGAGAGCATGACTAGATCGCTAACAGCGGCAATTCACCCCCAATAACCTTGAATTGGAAGGAACTGTTTATTGTTGAAGAGTGAATTCTCAGCGTAGTTACAATCTTAGAACCAGCTAATAAATTATGATGGCCGCAGCTAATTTGAGCGAGTAAAAAATTATTAAAGATTCTCACCGAGCGAGGGTAAATGATCCAGACACAGCCCATCTTTAGCGTCTACGGCACGTCCAGTACCTTCCCACTCCTCCAATGGTCATTTGATGCTCAAGGCAACTTGGTGAGTGATGACCCGACTCTGGGTCCCGCCAGCCTTAGGGGCAACGCTCATTGTGCTGTCGAGCGAGTGGAACGCGGACCTTATCAAAGCTTACGGTTGAGCAATGATGGTATTACTTTGCCACTCAGTCCTTTGCTAGAGGTGGCTGAAGAAGACTTTTCCGTCTGTGCCTGGATTCGCACGGGTGATTCAGGCATTTCAAAGATTATCGACAAGCGAATTGAGGATTCTGGGACTATCCAGGGGTGGTCTTTCTTTATCTACCAAAGTCGGATCAACTTGCAATTAGCTGATGGTAAATTAATTGCCGGCAACACTTGGTTTAATTATGCCTACTCACGCGAACATTTGGCTCCTTTGCCTATTGTTAGTGACAATCAGTGGCATCACCTTGCCGTTACGATTAATCGCGATGAGTTGGATGGAGGACGCTGGTATGTTGATGGTGTCGAAGTCGGCCAGCGGTTCAACCCAACAAATAAGCAGGGTTCCTTAAGCACCCACATTCCTCTCACAATTGGGCAACGCTCGGACAGTAGTGGAGGTGGCTTTCGAGGCAATATTGGGGATATTCGGCTCTATAAGCGGGCCATACCGGCAGAAGAGGTGCGAGCGATTTATCAATCGGTCCAGCTTCCCCCCAGCAATGGCATCGCCGATCCAGCCACTCTGCCTCAAAACTCTGTCATCTACTACCGAGGCGTGGTGTTGCCAGAAAGATACCTCTGCCTACACCCCCACCAGTGGCAACCGCACTGGATTTTAGAAGAATCGAATGCCGAAGTTCGGCGTCTCCTCGTTCAAGAAATTGGCTACAGCCGCATTTTGCAGGAGTTGCAGGCAATAGAGGTGGATTCTTGGAATGAATATACACTCCTCAAACTGCCGCAGGCGATGGATTCTGAGCCGCTATTAGTGTTAAAAATGACCTGCCCCAGCACTGGATCGATTCATACCTTGCGCGTACCGCCTCAACTCGCCTCTGCTAGAGAAGCGATCCGCTGGGCGATCTGGGGTATTGACCCAGAACAATTTGCGGTGCAGACCTAGAGCGTTGAGCGCAACCGTCACCGGCACTGATCCTATCGCCAAGGCTGATCACTATGGATTGCTGGCTACGGCGCTGGATAAATCAATTGCTTCTGAATATTTCACCGCCATTGATCGGCTGCTTTACTCTCTACGCCGTGGTCGGATTTAAATGACGAATGAACTGTCTGTCGTGAGCGTTTAGAGAATTGCTATTACATAATCTGCGATGTGCCGGCGAGGAAACTCAACAGCCTCTGACTTCAAGATGAATCGCTAAATATTGGCAATGCACAATTATCACTCCCTGCATGACGTGAGTGAGTTGTTAAGATGTGTAAAGTATCTTTGTTCTTAAGCCAAATTTAAATCGTTTGAATATGCTGACCGAAGCGCAAGTCTCAGTCAACCAGCCGAATGAACTTCTTGCCGGCGGCACTGACCCTACTCAATTTGACTGCAAGGAAGCCTGGTATCCTGTCCATTATGTTGAAGATTTAGACAAGACTAAGCCCAATAAATTTACCCTGCTCAGTCAAGACCTCGTGTTGTGGTGGGACACTCAAGCTAACTGCTGGCGGGCTTTTGAGGATCAATGTCCCCATCGGTTAGCGCCCCTCTCAGAAGGGAGAATTGCTGAAGATGGATTGCTGGAATGTCCTTATCACGGCTGGGCATTTCAAGGTGATGGCGCGTGTGAGCGCATCCCGCAAGCGCTGACTGGGACAGCACCACAACAATCAAAACGGGCTTGCGTGCAATCATTACCGACTGCGGTGCGCCAAGGATTGCTGTTTGTTTATCCGGGTCAACCGGACAATGCGCCAAAAGTTGCTGTCCCAATTATTGAACCGCTTGAGGAATCGCCTGACGGATGGATTTGCCTCAACACATTTCGTGACTTGCCCTATGATGCGCTAACACTACTGGAAAACGTGTTGGATGCCAGTCATGTGCCATTCACGCACCATGAATCAGTTGGCAACCGCGCGAATGCTGCCCCGGTTGAGTTAGACGTGCGTTCATCAAGTAAGCAAGGCTTCACCGGCTTGTGGGAAGAAGGCCCACGCAAAGGCACTCTAGGGCAGCAACATACTCGCTTTATTGCTCCTAATTTAATGTTGCATGACCTGACCTCAAAGCAGTTTGGCAGAACCATGACGGTGGTTTATGCTACACCCATTCGTAAGGGTGAGTGTCGGGTGTTTGCTCGGTTTCCCTTTAAGTTTTCCTCCAAACTTCCCGCCTTTTTTATCAAACTAACCCCGCGCTGGTATTCCCACCTTGGGCAAAATAACATTTTAGAAGATGACCAAATTTTCTTGCATTATCAAGAGCGTTACTTAGAAGCCAAGGGGGGTAGTGAGCATTTTAACAAAGCGTTTTATTTGCCTACCAAAGCAGATGCGTTTGTCTCACAATTACGTCAATGGGTGAACGTGTTTGCAGCTGATCCGTTTCCAGGTGAATCCTTGTCACCGGCACTGTCTACTGAAGTGTTGCTTGATCGCTACCATTCTCATACGGTGAATTGTTCTAGTTGTCGTGGTGCGCTTGCTAACTTGAAACGAATTCGCTTGATTGTGGCATTCTTGGGCATCATTTTGTGGGCAATTCTGCCGTTATTGAATCATGCTTCTGTGTTCCTAAATTTGCTGCCTGTTATTGCTGCATTGGCATGGTGGGGGTTAAGCAAGTTAGAGCGCCGGTTTTATGAAGGTCGTGCTGTACCACCTCGAAATTTACCCCAGAAGAAGTGAGCGTTCGGAAAACATACAACATCCTTATAGCCAAGATTAAGGAGTTGCTTTATAAGGGGGGTTACTCTTCCCCCTTATAGGGAGAACGAAGTCTGAAAGCCTTGATTCATAAGGATTTTTTTGTCTCATAGTCATTATTTTTACTGTGATTTTTTATCACCGTGGTTTCTTGATACCTCTCTTTCCTACTTCTTTATTACTCTCAAATTTTAATTTTCGTAAATAAAATATAAACAAAAAACGATAAATGTTTATTTTTATTACATTAATAAAATAAAGTTTTGGCTATCTTTACTTCTTAAATAGATCAGGCTTAAATATAGATGTGAGATTACGTTAAGTTGCCAAGGTCTATTTACTATGGAAAGTAGTGTTGACACCCTCAAACATGAGCTAAAAAGCCTGGGAAATCAACTAGATAATTTAGAAATTGATATAAAAATTTGACTAAAAGTACCCAACTAATTTTAGGCGATGCTAATTTAATAAAAAAACAAATAAAACAAATAAATATTTCTCAAAAGTCGATGCTGAAAATCAAATTTGAAATAGACCTTAAAATCAAGAAAATAGGTTTAGAAAGTATTGTTAAATCAGCAATAAATTCAGTAAGCAATGTAGCTGGAGCAGTTGGAAATACTTTAGGTAAAGCAGGTAAATTTACATTGCTAATAATGGCGAAAGTATGGATAGCTGATATACAAGATGGATTCTCAGACTTTGATAGTCCTATACTAGAAAATTTTTCAGCCCCCGGTGTTTCTGTACCTGATATTTCAATATCTGATATAGCAGAAGAGATTTCAAGCCAGATCATAGAGGGAGGAATTTCTAATCTTATAGATACTATTGAGGATCAAAAAAATATTTTATTTAATAATTTAAGTGTTTCTAATATAGATGAACTTAAATATTTGCAACTAGTATTTATCGAATTAAAAAAAATGGATTGAACTCCTTTTAATACAAAGTGAATGGATTAAAAAAATTGCAGAAGAGTGCCTTAAAAGTAAAGCATTAATTAATTTGATAGAAAATAAATATATTTTTTTGAATTTAGATTTAGATCAAGAATTTAAAAAAATTAGTAAAGCTGTAAAATTAAATTTCATTAAATACAATTCATTGGAAGATCAATTGATTGATTTAAAGAAGTCTCAAAATGAAATTTTTTCCTTGCAAGCTATCCTGAAAAATATTAATGGTTCTCTAAAAAATAGGAATCTTAGCCAGATCACAAAAATTCCTATCGATTTAGATTTATTGTTAGAGACTTTAAAAGATTTAATTATAGAACTAGGTTGTTATATAGAAGGAGTAAAGTTTAACAATCAGGGTGAATTGGTATTTATAACTAAATCCAATAAATCCAATAGCCTGCAAAATCTATTTGAAAATTGGCAAAAAATGTCAATTCAGTGTGATACTTTAATGTCAGCGAACAAAAGGTTAGAGAAAGTAGCAGAAATTTTAATACAAGAGAAAATATTAAATGAAATAAGTACCTCTTCTGAGAAGGGTATTTTATCACTTAATACAATCAAAAAAGAAGTAGGTAAAATATCTCAGGAAATTAATCAAGGTTTTAGTTTAATTAGCACTTATTTAATTAAAGAAAAAATTCAGAAAATTCAAATTCATCAAGAAAAGCTAAAAAATATTCAAAAAAAGTTAAATGAGCTTATTGAAATTTTCATGAAAATATCTAACAACCCTTTAGATATTAAAAATGTAAAAACTTTAATTTCTAAATTTGGAAAAAATTGTACTGGCTTAATTATTGATACTAATGGCAAGGAATCTTTTAGTTTTAATATTGATGGTTTTCACAAGAGCTTTGATCAATTAAATGAAGAATATGAAAGCTTAGAAAGCACTATTGAAACTACACTAAAGCAAGCTATCAGTAAAATTAATTCTGGTAAAAGTTGGTTAAAAATAAAACAGCGATTAGAAAAAATATTCTTAATATCATTTTTAGTCGCAATAGGTTATTTTGCTTGTAATAATAGCTCTACAAAATTTTTGATTAAACAGTCTATGGAGAAATTATTGCCCCAACAGCAAAATGATCAAATCTACAGCGAGACGGTTCCACAACAACCAGAAGGATTGACAAAACCCCAAGAACTTAATGATCAACTATCATTAACGAATGCTCAAAAATTAGCGATGGAAGCTGCTTTAATGAGTCAAAATGCTCCTCATCCATTAGAACAATGGCAGCAAATAGAAACTAAATGGCTAGAAGCAATTAAATTATTAGAGACAATTCGAGAAAATTCTATATTATATTCTCAAGTTAAGGAAAAATTGGAAACCTACAAATCAAATCATATAGCTATTAATCAAAGAATAATTACTGAGAAAACAGCTATTGCTAATTTAGAAAATGCTCAAAAACTTGCATGGGAAGCATCTATCATTGTTCAAAAGCCTCCTCATCCATTAGAAGTTTGGTTTAAAGCTCAATCAAAACTAGAACAAGCTATTACCTTATTAAAAACTATTCCTAAAGGATCTTTTGTAGAGTCCCAAGCTCAAAACAAATTAGAGACTTATCAAGCTAATTACAATGTAATTACTCAGCAAGTTAAGAACGCTCAAAATTAAACTAAGCTACTTCTAAGCCAATTAGAACACTATGCCTTTGTAAAATAACCGTACTTTTAGAGACTGGTAATATATGTAAATCCTTATAGCTGGATATTTTACATGACTTAGCTTAAAATGGCTTTTAGAGGCACGAAAATAACTGTGAATAGGGATTCCACTTTTAGCTCCGGGTTCTCCTTTTCTTTGCTCATCTCTGTTTGCTATTATCAAGCTATAACTTAACAGCGTTCTCGCAGTGGCGTGTAGCGCTCTCGCTATACCCTACCAACCTTTTTGTCACCCGTTGATGAATTTGATCTAACCACATTGGCATCACCGACGCACCAAATTTTAAGAATGCGATTGCCTTCTGTACATCAAATAGCTAGCAATCGCTACCTTTGAAAAAGCTTAAATTCCTTTCCTTGCCGGCTTTTCAGGTAATGGACACAACTGGACTCAAACCAGTGACCCCTACGATATCAAAATTGCTTAATCCTTCCAGAAGCTTTATTAGGTGCAGAATCGGTACATTAGTTTCCCGCTGCAATTGGGGTAACAGGGGGCGAAACAAGGAAGCTACTTGCACAGGAGACTGCGCTTGCCCGTAAAGCTGCTTTTCCTTCGGAAGATTTTGTATTATCTGTTTCGATGGTTTTTGAAAGTAAAGGTAGTTTGAATTTTCCCTTCCAGCATCCTAAACCTCAGGCAAAGCTCATAGAATGTTAGATACGTGGGCATCATAAGAATCTTCTATTAAAATTAGAGTTGTCTTCCCTACAATGAAAATTCATCAGCCTCGCAGAGTTAGCGCGTTTCCATTACAAATTGTTCTGATTATTCCCTTCATTCTCCAAATTCTTGGAGCCGTTAGTTTAGTAGGCTACTTGTCCTTTAAGAATGGACAGAGAGCAGTCAATGACTTAGCAGAACAGTTGATGGCTCGCACTAGCGATGTTGTGGATGAACACCTGAAGTCCTATCTGGCAATTCCCCAAACCCTCAACCAAATCAATGCAGATGCTGTTCGTAGAGGAATGCTGGATGTGCGCGATCGCCAAATCGTTGGCAAGTATTTCTGGGATCAGATGCAGGCGTATGACCTTACCTACATTGGGATTGGCTTAACCACAGGCGAGGGGGTTGGAGCGGCTCGTTACGATGGCAAAACCATCACCATTGATGATTGGACTGCCAAACCTCCCAACAATGTGATTACCTACGCCACTGACAACCAGGGCAATCGAACTCAAGTCAATGCTCGCTGGGATTACAGAAACACGAATGAATCATGGTACACCCAGCCGATTGCGGCTGCTAGACCGATCTGGGCGAGGATCATTACCGGAAATTATCCTACAGGTCCCTATATTGCAGTTTCTGCCAGTCGTCCCATCTATGATGCTCAAAACCGCTTGGTGGGAATGATTGCAATCGACCTTCATCTGCTGAAACTCAGTGATTTTTTACGCACTTTAGATATCAGTCAGTCTGGTCAAGTGTTCATTATGGAGCGAGATGGCACCCTAATCGCTAACTCCATAACAGCACAGCCTTTTACCCTTGCCGGTCAAAAAATCCAGAGATTACAAGCGATCAATAGCCCTAATTCAACGATTCAGAGCATTGCCAGCCACCTTCAAGTCTCCAAAGGGCTTCAGTCTATTACCCAATCCACAGCCTTTCAGCTTGAGGTGCAAGGAGAAAGACACTTTGTCAATGTTGTGCCCTGGCGCGACAACTATGGCTTAGATTGGCTCGTGGTCGTGAGTGTGCCAGAAACCACATTTATGGGACAAGTCAATGCTAATACGCGCACGACGATCGCACTTTGTCTGGGCGCATTAGTTCTTGCTTGTGTGATGGGCGTGTTCACTTCTCGTTGGATTGCTCGTCCGATACTTCGCCTAAATCAGGCAAGTGAGGCAATGGCATCTGGCAATTTAGAGCAGACGGTGGGAACGAGCAGTATCCGAGAACTTAACACGCTGTCCAATTCCTTTAACCACATGGCAGGGCAACTGCGCGGCTCTTTTGCTGCTTTAGAGAAAAGCAAGGAGGAATTGGAAGACCGGGTAGAAGAGCGCACAGCCGAACTCAAGAACACATTAGAGGAATTGCAGCGCACTCAATCTCAAGTGGTTCAAAGCGAAAAAATGTCGAGTCTTGGGCAACTTGTCGCCGGAGTTGCCCACGAAATTAATAACCCGGTCAATTTCATTCACGGCAACCTTACCCATGTGCAGGAATGTACTGAGAGTCTATTGGAGTTTGTGGAATTATATCAGCAGCATGATCCTAACCCTGCTCCTGAGATTCAATCGCTAGCTGAAGATATCGATCTAGAGTTTTTGCAAGAAGACTTACCAAAAATGCTGGCTTCTATGAAACTGGGAACCGAGCGCATTCGCCAGATTGTCCTCTCGTTGCGAAACTTCTCGCGCATGGACGAAGCGGAGTTCAAAGCAGTTGATATTCACGAAGGGATTGACAGCACCCTGATGATTTTGCAACATCGCCTCAAAGCTACATCCGAACGACCAGCAATTGAACTGGTCAAAGACTATGCTGAACTGCCGCTCGTCGAGTGCTATGCCGGACAGCTCAACCAAGTATTTATGAATATCTTGGTGAATTCTATTGATGCAATAGACGAGAGTAACGCCCAGCGTACCTATCAAAATATTAAAGAGCATCCCAATCGAATTACAATTCGCACGTCAACTGTGAATGCAGAATGGGTGAAAGTGGCGATCGCCGATAACGGAGTCGGTATTTCTAAAGAGATTCAACAACGAATATTTAATCCTTTCTTTACGACCAAACCGCTTGGAAAAGGTACTGGAATGGGGATGTCCATCAGCTACCAAATCATCATAGAGAAACATGGCGGCAAATTGGAGTGCTTCTCACTCCCCGGTGAAGGAACTGAGTTCATCATTCAGATTCCTCTCCGGCAACACGTTAATCCTGCAGTTTAACTGGATTAACGTGTTACTAGCACATAACGTTCGAGTTACTTCTTTACAGAAACCCTGTGGGCGAACTTGGCGTAAAGCTAGGGAAGCTGTCAAAACGGCAAAGTAGCTGAAACCAAGTCAGACAGGGATTTCCCCATAACTTGGTCATAAACCTCCTGATCTTCCCCAATACTTAATTAACTCCTTGACTTTCCGCCTGCGTATTCCTCACCCGAAACCCTTACGTCGCTCACAGTCCATTCTCGATGGGTAGAGCTGCGATCACGATGAGCCGATGAAACACTTTTCTGATACTCTGCCATCTCAGTAAACAAATAAAACGCCTCTGCAACCCGGCATCCTCTCAGAAAAAAAAGCCCCAATAGATTGTGGGGCTTGAGCTTAATTTAGCTGGGTATATCGGCATAGGGATGGAACAGACACAAGCACATCAACCATTGATAAATATCGATTTAATAGCTCCTTCCCGCTCTCAGTTGAAGCCATTCATTCTCAGTAGATGGCTGAAACCGGCATTCTTTGTCATAGTTCAAGGATGCAGCTAGCTAGCAATCGCAACCATTGAAAAAGCTTAGATTCCTTTCCTTGCCGACTTCTCATTTAATGGACACAACTGGACTCGAACCAGTGACCCCTACGATGTCAACATTGCTGAATGTTTCCAAAAGCCTTGCCGTGCAGCAATTATAGCGTTTTATGAAAATGAATATATCAATTTTATATTTTTTCCGCAAATTGCCGGCAATCCCGGCCCATTCACCGTGATACGCTTCCGGGTGGAAGCCCTAGACGGGCGACCTCCACTGTGACAGTGCCGGCAATCCCTGCTCATCCACCGTGATGGGGTGCCGGCAGAAGATAATAGAATATTACTCACCAAAAAGTTTTTGCTTTCATGGACTTACAACCGCACAAAAAAATTCAGACAACAATTAAAACCGTTCTAGACGGAGACACCGTAATTCTTAGGTATAACGGACAAGAATTTTCTAGTCGCGCTCGGTGGATAGATGCCCCTGAAACAAAAAAATGGGGTCAGTCTAGCGAAGATCCTAGAATTCTTAAACATTGGGATTGGGCTGAAAAATCTAAAGCATTCTTATTAAATCTAGCGGCCCGCTCCCAAATCCTCACGATTATCCCAGTTCAAATAGACCAATACAACCGATGGGTGTGCGATTGGTATCTAGGGACAGAAGTTAAACTAGCTACGAATCTTCAAGTTCAGTTATGTGCTGCTGGAATGTCTGCCAATTCTTTACCCTTCCAGCACTATCATTTTTCAGCTTCCAGAGATTTGAGCCTTTACGTTGGGATTTTAAGAAAGTGTGCCGGCGCTTGCAAAAAAAGAGTCGGATTCTGGATGGAACCCGACTTTATCCTGCCTTATGAATTTAAGAAGCTCATTCTGTAGATTCTAAAAAGGTCTTTAGCATTTCAGGAGCAACGGACTTCATTCCAGACATTTCGCTATTGGCTACAATCATTGTCATCAGCAAGATGATTATTTTTTCCCAAAATAGCAGTCGCCCTCTTCTCGTCTGATTGTCTCTCAGACTTTTTAATTCTTCCTTAAGGGCTAAAATTTCTTTAATGACATCGTTGTTCGGATTTGGAGTGTTCATTTTAGAAATAAACCTATTTGAAATAGGCAGTGAATTCTATTTTTATTCTAAAAAATGTAATATTTCCATCAGTATTTTTACGGATTCTATTAAAATCATGAAAATAAGTTTTGATATATAAACACTAGAAAAATTCCAGGTAAATTAATCAGAATTGAATCAATATAAAGATACTAACTATTCACATTTTATTCGTAGGTTCTGATTATTAATTTTCAAATATTCCCTGAATAAGTTAGCAATCTAACTTTACAAAATCTAGAATTTAGACCGCACGATTCCCAAACCCAGTTAGACATCGACAGTAGGGGAATTTTTGGAGGGGAAAATACAAATAACGTTACATTCATCTGCCGGCCCCACCCAAGTGGCAGGGGTGTGCTTGGTTCCCGCCAGAGACTATCGACTAAGCACCCTACCGACAGCCGGCACTGCGGCTGTCGGCTCCCGGCAGTCCCACCAGCGGGATTGTCCAGCTGTAACGGTGCATGAGGAATGGGTGTAGAACCGGCACCAATTGCATTCTGTAAGTTGGGGACAAATGGATAGTAAAAGTAAGCACTCACACTTGAAGACTATGTGGGGAAAAGTCATTGAGCTACAGG
>NZ_JACJOU010000028.1 GCF_014695725.1 Microcoleus sp. FACHB-672
TCTGGAGTTGATGGTTTAATTAAACTAGCACTTCAATTAATGAATCTCGAACATCTCAAAAATTGGTTTACACATTGCTGCTACTGTACCTCATAGACTTCGAATTTGCTGTAATTGTGTAAGTTTAGGAAAAGGCGAGCGTTCGGACTTTGAGAAATTAAATTATATTGCAATAGAAACGCAGGTTGCAGCGGAATTTAGCTTAAAAAGTCGGCATATTTTTTTTCTTATGTGGCATCGGTTATCCAATTTTGCCAGCAAGTGTATTAATAGAAAAGTGTGATGTCTAGGTGGCGGTTGCCGGCACCGCCACTCTTAACTGAGCAAGCATCATGCTTTTTCCGCCCGTAGTAGAGTCTGGCATTAAAGCTTGCCATTCTGAATACTGACATCTTTTAAAACAATGTGCTGCTTACTATCAAACAGGATCTTTCTTTGCTGTTGTAATTTACTCAGTAGCCGCGTGATTGTCACCCTGGTGGTACAGCAAGTGTTAGCCAGATCCTCATGGGTGAGACGAACACTCAAACGAGTTCCTTCATCTACAGGTTCACCAATTTGCTGTTTTAGAAGATGCAACAAACAGGTTAATCGGTCGATGACACGCCGCTGTCCAAAAATCGCTAATAACGATTCTGTGTGCTGTAGGCGTTGGTTCATTTGAGTTAAAAGAGCTTGGGCTAGAATTGGCGAAGCTGTGATTTCTGCTTCAGAAAAACACACCAGATGAACGTCGGAAAGTGCTTTTGCTTCGTAAGTTTGTAGGGAAGTAGAACTCAGTCCAAAGTGCATTTGTGGCCCTAACAAACCCACGATTACCTCTTCGCCATTTGCACAGAGAGTGCTTAACTTGACCAATCCCTTAGAGACTTGCCAAATTACTTGGGGCTTGAGGGAGATAATTTCCCCTTTGGTGTAGACATAAGCAGGACGATCTTGGCTACCGTCGCTGCCATTATTTTCTCTTTGCGCTCGTTTTTGCTCCGTAATGTCACGAAGCAGCCACAGTAGGACAACTGGCTGGTTCGGGGTGCGGATAGTGGCAACTCTCATCGCCGCCTCCAACATTTCACCGTGACGCTGCTGTAGGCGCATTTCCCCCCATATCGCTTGATTGTCGTGGTACAGCCGATTTACTTGGGTGCGAAAGTCCTTGCGTTCTTCTGGGGGAATGAAAATGGCCAGCGGTTTACCGGCTAATGCCATCTGCGAAACGTTGAGCATCTGGGCGGCGGCCCGGTTTGCTTCGATGATCTTCCCGTCGCGATCCGTTACGATGTAGCCGTCTGGGGCGAATTCAAACAAATCTTCATAGCGCTGACGTTCGGCTTCTAACGCCGCTCGTGCTGATGTTAGTTCCTCATTCTTCAGCTGTAGCTCTTCCACGGCTACTTGCAATTCTTCAGAGGCGATGCCGAGTTCCTTGAAGGCTGCCGGCAGCAAATTCGGTTGCTCCTCAACGGAAGAATAAGCGTATTGATAAAGCTCGGCCAGCTGCCAGTGAAACGTCTCTACTTTCTTCGCAAATAACTTTACATTCACTGTCCACCTCTACCTTTTGTGCCTAGCAACTGAAGCATACAAACGTTCGAGCTAGTTTTACCACAATCCAATGAGAGATTTTTGAAGAAATTCCGAATAACTCTAGCTGAGTTATAGAATTTTACACAAAAATCCTATAAAAAAACAACCCGGCCTAATAAAAAGGCTGAAGTCAACCTTCCTAGCCTTTTAAGAATTTCTTGTGTTCTTTGGCACAGCTAAATTTAATGCTGCTGTGTCTCTCCAGGCAGATGATTCAAGAGGGCAGCAGCGATAATTTGTTAAAAATGTCAAATATTCTAGAAATACAAGGATTAAGGTCATGTCAGACACCAGCAAGCGTGGTTTTGCCTCGATGGATCAAGACAAGCAGCGTGAGATCGCTAGCAAGGGCGGTCATGCAGCACATGAAAAAGGAACCGCGCACGAATTCTCATCTGAGGAGGCTAGAGAAGCTGGCCGCAAGGGTGGTGAAGCTGTAAGCAAAAATCGGGAACACATGGCTGCAATTGGCCGCGAAGGTGGCAAAAAAAGCCGCAAGAAAAGTAAGGAGTAATTACATTTGCAGCACAAGAATATTTCGCAAGCGCTGTCTATTGCTGATTTAAAATCTAGAATCAGTCATCCATAGAATTTATCCAAGCATTTCTTTAGGTTTTCTGACCTTGTCCTGTCCTTTAACAGCGCAGTGCTTACACCCGATGAACTCCAACCCCGGTTCAAAAACTGGGGTATTTTTTTGGCCGGCTAAATATCAATTGCTGGGTGCTCGCCATCTCATCCCACGTCGCACTCAGAGGTGTGATTAGATTGGTATTGCTGTCTCGCTGCCGGCATCGCCTGCGTCTGTATAGGGGCAACTGCCGGCCAGTATGAATGCAAGTCGCTATAAATCTAGAAACTAAAGTTTAGTCAAATGTCAGTATAGAATATTAAAAGAAGCTTTAAAGTTTTTGCCATTGCTATTTAAAATGATAATCATAGACAAAATTCACTGTAATATAAGATTAGCGTCCGCCCAGCAAAAAATATATTTTATTGTGTATTAATTGATACTAAAAAATTTTACAATAAACCTATTCTTCAGATAGAGAGTTGAATCAGAAACTAGCCGTTATTCTATTAAATAGAGATAGCAACTCACATTTAACAGCAAAATAGTTGGGAGGATTGCAATAGGGAATAAGTCAACCTCTGTTGTAAGTACCTCGTCTACTTGGCGCTTGGCATTCTCCCAAACTTTTTTTTCATTTTGAGAAACACAGAATGGCCATTGAAGAAACTTACAGCCAACAACGATTAACTTTATCTTGTTGTGATGATTACGCATCTGATGTTTGGGAATTGCCAGGGTTACCTCGTCACTGTCAAGCTAAGGAAATCTGGAAAGATATCAGTTTAGCCGGCTGCAAATATCAAGTAACCTCCGCAAAGAGAGACCTATCAAAGATCTAAAAGAAGAGTGAAGGAAAATGTTTGATTCTCAACCTGTAGATAAATTTAGCTTTTTTTATCCCCGGAGCCGTTACCAAGGCGAGTTTACCCCGCAACAGCTCGCTTTTAATGCAAATCTGCAAGAATTTTCTCAGAGAATTAGTTATATCTCTGCTTTAGAAACTGGCGGTAAAATTTCTCCAGAGCAAGCCTATCAAGATATCGAAAGCCTCTGGAAGGAATTAAAGCGCAGCAAGAAAGAGCTAATGTCTGATTAAATGACTCTATCCTGCTTGGAAATAGCCATTTTATTCAATTAGTTGTAATATTTATAGCGGGCAAGATGCCCGCACTACAAGCTTTCTCGTAGTATTAGAGAACATCGGCAGACCGTTCCCTCAGATTGCCGGCTTGTGAAAGCCAATGCCCCTATGTATTTCAGCATAGGGGCAATTGTTTTGAGTATTTTGTGAATGCGTTTAACAAGTTCGATAATCTGCCGGCACCGCAGCAAGCCGGCGAGGGTGTGAAGTGGGCGAAGCGAACACACTCAGAACGTATTTACTTCTTATCAAGCAACCCAACTTTCGCCCAAATCGAATGAACTGCTAAAGCACGGACTAAAGCTTTCATATCTTCAGACAGTTTCTCCTCAGTTTTATCAGACTGAAGCTGTGTCTGTGCCGGCGCAAACTCTTTTTTGGCCATAATTGTGAGTTGTTGAGTTTTGTGTGCGGTCATATTCTGATGACCCTCCTTTATTGCGTTACAACTCCTGTATACCTACTATGCCGTGTTTTCCCTGAGACTTGTGTGACGGTTGTCGCCGGCACCTGTGACACTCGTCTCCCATTGCTGCGATCGCTACCAAAGTCCCTGGCAAACCTGGGTTTGCGAAGAAGACTGAGAGGGAGATGGGAAGATAGGGAGAGAATTAAATGTGGTTTAACCGATTTTAAAAAGCTTTTATATACTTGAGCCGGCTATCAATCAGCACATCCCATGTTTTTTAAGTAGCTTTACAGAGAAACCAGATGTGCCACTTAATAAATTGTCTACTTTCATCAGCCATCCGCTTAACTTTTACCAAATTCATCAATACGGGTTGTGTCGCTTTAAATTCGGGATGCCGACAGGAATTGTTTAAGCCGGCACTCACCCCGCCAGTCAAATTCAACATCTGCTCTCCGGCTGTCAATTTAGAGAGTGACACACAACTGAAGGCTTCACTCAATGTAACTAACATAAATTGGGCAACAAGTGAGACACGCTTTTAAGATATCAGGGGAGCAAATCGATGTGGGAAAAACTAATTCAAGCCGCGTTGATCACATTCTTACTTTATCATTTCTTGAATCTCACTCCTTCAGTAACCCACTCTACATCAAATGAATATCGGCTTTCTTTTTCAGAACTCTTAAAAGGCTATGACCCTTAAAACTGTTTGATTTTGAAAAGCTGATAACCTGCCAAAAATCGCCTACTAAGCACCTGACAGCTTTGGCTTGTTAAGCAATAAGACTTTTTATTGCTTTCTGGTAAGAATTTTGTATTACAAGCAAAACTGCTGGGCTTTGAGCTTTGGGATCGAGTACACCTGAAGCAAAGCAAAAAAAACGACTTCTTGAACTGAATTTTCTAACAATTTAGGGGGAAATTATGGAAACTCTTGCTTACACACATCTAGCAGTAGCGTATGAAGAACCTGCCAACAGCGAGCTAAATTTAGCCGGCATCAACTGGAAAAAGCTTTCTAGCCGTACTTTTATTCGTTTCCTGTCCTTAGCAATGGCGTTGAGTATTGTCAGCATGGCCGGCAACGCTTTTGCCGCACTGCGTCGTGGGAATAGTGGCGCACAAGTCACCAATCTTCAAACTCGCTTAATCAATGCCGGCTACTATAATGGCCCGGTCACCGGCTACTTTGGCAGCCTGACTGAGGCAGCAGTCAAACGCTTTCAGCAAGCTAAGAAGATATCTGTGGATGGCGTTGCCGGTTCGGTGACGCTGTCATACCTGCCAAACGGTAGCGGTGGCGGTACTGGCTATCCCAGTCGTACCCTCTCTCGCGGTTCTAATGGCCAAGATGTGGTGAACCTCCAGAATAAGTTGCGTGCATCTGGCTTTTATAATGGGCCGGTGACCGGATATTATGGCTCCTTAACTGAGGCAGCAGTGAAGCGCTTCCAACAATATTACGGGTTAAAGAGTGATGGAATTGCCGGCTCTCGGACGCTTGGGGTGATACAAACTGTAGCCATTGCGCCCTCACCCGCTCGCCTGTCATAGACTGGGGAACGAAGCCGCTTACCGCAACTATCGGTAGTAGCTCACACCAATAGGCGTGCCGGCACGTCGCGACAAATCTTCAAAGGCGCATGAAATTAAATGAAACCGGCATCAACCTGTCGTTGGTGCCGGCTCTTTTACGGTTTATTTTAATTTAACTTTTTTTAACATTTCGTAATAAAATGTAGGTAAAGAAACAAAAGCGATTGATAATAAACCGCTCATGCCACTGTCAAGTCTGAGTGTTGGCATCAGCTAAACCGTCGAGACAGATCGCACCACTTAGCTTTGCCGGCATCGACAAGGGCTAATGTCCCCAAGCATTGAGCCAAAACCCGTGCAGCTATCTGACACACCACAGCAAGGAGAATCAGAATGGGTAACATCAAATTTGAACAAGAAAACAAGGAAGTGGTTGCAGCAGATGGGGCGAACTTAAGGCTCAAAGCCCTAGAAAATGGCATCGACCTCTACAAAACCTGGGGAAAGATGATGAACTGTGGGGGCTACGGTCAATGCGGCACTTGCTTGGTGGAAATCGTCGAAGGGATGGAAAATGTCTCGCCTCGCACTGAGGTAGAAAATCGCAAATTGAAGAAGAAACCTGAAACTTATCGTTTAGCCTGCCAAACCCTCGTCAATGGGCCGGTCACTGTGAAAACAAAGCCGTGATATTCTAGAATTACGGAATTTTCAGATAACACAGAGGCCGGTTTAATGGAAGTTAATGATTTAGGATTTATTGCGAGTATCCTGTTTGTGCTAGTCCCAGCCGTTTTCCTCTTGATTCTTTACATTCAAACGGCTAGCCGCGAGAGCAAAAGAGGTTCTTAGGAGTTGGCTATAACTGGCTTAAGACAACACAGGCACCCGGATAGTTTTCCGTTGGTGCCTTTGCTGTTTTGAAGTGGATGGGGACTGTGTGCGCTATGCCTCAGCCACACTCCGGGCTAATAACACCGGACAGTTGGCATAAACTCTGACGTAGTCTGACAGAGAATTGCCGAGGAGCCGGTCGAGATCGACAAAGCTTTTCGCAATTGAAGGCCGGCGATCTGGGGAACCGAGCATCAACAGGTCAACATTTGACTCCTCGGCAATGCGGCAAATTTCTTCGCCGGCTTTCCCTTTGGCAGTGAGGCAGCGCGTAGCAACGCCGTACTTTTTCGCCTCAGCCACTGCCGCCGCTAAAACCGGGTCAGCTTCAGGTTTGGCGGTCGGATCGGGGGGGTTGACGTGGGAGAGTACCAATTGCCCTCCTTTGATATCTCGCAGCAAGAATAAAGCCAGCTTTAAGCAATTCTGGGCGGAGTCGGATTTGTTCATCGCCACCATGATGCTTTTGATCCGTTTGACATAAATGTCATCCTTAACCAGGAGCATCGGGCGAGAGGTGAGCTGAAAAACGTACTGACTGACAGAGTTTTCTAAGATCGATTGCAGCCGGCCTAAGCCGCGCGAACCCATGATAATCAGGTCAGCATTGATTTCCTCAGCGATTTCACAAACAGTGGTTTTGGGGTCGCCTTGCTTCAGTCTTGCCGTAACTTTTTTGGGGTCTAAGTTCAAACTCTGAATTGCTTCAGCAAGAATTTTGCCCCCTTCTTCCAGTTTTGCAGCCATTGCGTCGGCGCTGACTTGCTCTGGCACGACGTGCAACACAGTGACGGATGCCTTTTGGATTGAAGGAATTTCCATCAGCATCTTCAGCATCTGTTCGCACAGCCCGCGACCGGCAACGCCTATCAAAATTTTTTCTATCATTGGTTCATCTCCTTAAAATAGCTGGGTGTGTTGAGCATCAGGCTCGGTAATTTCTTTGACTTGTTAAAGGGAAAGAATCTCTGTTACATCCTAGCTTTGTGGCAAAACTCGCTCTAACGCTCCCTCTGTGGCCGGGAGACTACAAGCACTCCTCTTGCCTCCAGGCGGGTTTCAAGCTAAATTTTCTCTCAGTCTGCCGTTGCCGGCTGCTTCGCGCCTGCGCTAACCCACAGATGAGAGTAGGCATTTCCATCTTCTAGGATTTTTGCAACAGGTTTAGTGAGCCGGCCATCTACGATTTAAGGATAAAATTGAGTCCGCACTCGGAATTTGTAGAAATTTAGCGTTTTTCAACAATTTGTAAAGTGTCTGAGCAAAACCAAATACAACCGCAACTGCAACCCACTGTTGCACTGGACAAACTCTCGTCTGCGACATCAGGAACCTGGTTTGAGTATCCAGTACGAGTGCAGCCGCACCACACAGACTATAGCGGCAATGTCTGGCATGGTTCCTACATTGCCTGGATGGAAGAGGCGCGGGTGGAATGCTTGCGCTCGCTTGGCATCAACTTTGCCGATCTCGTCGCGTTAGGATGCGATCTGCCGGTGGTGGAACTCACCGTGCGCTACCACCGTTCTGTGCAGATGGGAATGGCTGTTGTCGTCAGGACGCGCATGGACGATCTGGAGGGGGTGCGGCTGAATTGGGATTATCAAATTCAGTCGCCCGATGGCCAACAGCTATATTTGACGGGTCGGGTGACGTTGGTGGCGGTTGACCGAGAAAAGGGTAAGATTCTGCGTCAACTGCCGCCGGCAGTTAAAGATGCGCTAGCCCGACTTACGGGGGGGCGCTAGTTCTGTGAGGGTGATCTGATTGTCGTTAATCACAGCGTTGAACTCAGATTAATCGGCCACGAAACTACGAAACTTACTTAGGGCAAAGCATTTGGATATAAAAATCGTCGCTAAACACGATCAGTTATCCCCGAATGTTTTGCCTCTAAAGAACCGACGATCTAAATACTTTTGACTATCTCTCGCAGGGTTTCTTCAACTGAACGTGGTTGCCAGCCGAGTTCTTGTCGCGCTTTACCGGCATCTACTCGGACGCAGCGATCATAAACATAGTGAACTCGCTCTCGGCTGAGAGGCGGTTGCCAGGAGAAAAAACGTCCAATCGGATCGAGGAGATTGCCGGCTAGCCTAACAATAAATTTCGGGGCTTCAGCCGGCACTTTAATCCCAGTTTCCTGACTAAAAATCCCAAACATTTCGCGAGTGGAGAGATCGCCGGCAGAGATAATGTAGTGTTCCCCCGGTTTGCCGCGTTCTGCCGCCAAAATCATCGCGGTGGCCAAGTCATCGACGTGAACGATGCCGGTGATCCGATCGCCTCCTGCCCACAACTTCAAACCTCCCTTGAGAAATTGCTTCATCACCGGCCCAAAATGCGGGTCATCGCTGCCAAAAATTCCAGAAGGCAGAAGACTCACCACCGGCAGTCCTTCCTTAGCAAATTGATCCACCAACTGCTGCGCTTCGTATTTGGTGCGATCATAGGCAGAGGAGAAGCCGGTTTGCGTGCGTTTAAACGTTTCACTCACAACCTGTCCGCCGGTATCTCCAAACACCCCAATTGTGCTGCAATAAACCATTTTTTTCACACCGGCAGCTTTTGCGGCTTCCAGTACGGCGCGGGTTCCTTCCACATTCACCCGGTGCATTTGCCCCTCATTGACTATACCCAGTTCCACATAAGCCGCTGTGTGAAAGACAGTATCCGCGCCGGCGATTGCTGCTTTCAAGGCTTCGCTGTCGGTAATATCGCCATAAGCGAGCGTGATATTGCAATCTGCAAGGCGAGATAAATCGCTGGACTTTCGCACAAAGCCGATGACTGAGTGGCCTTGCGCCAACAGCAGCCGCACTAAGTGAGAGCCGGTGAATCCATTTGCGCCGGTAACAAGTGCTTTCATAACCACCCTGATTAAACTGGTTCAATAAACTTACGGTTTGCTCTCACGAAGAACGCTGCACCCCTTTCATTGACGACCATCCAGGGCTTACCTACCCAATCAAATTGAATGGGATGGGTGTAGTCTTGATGGGGAGAAAACGTCTGACCGTTTGGGAATACATACTCAGCGGGATATTCCATCCCAGGGCCACTGCGACCGTTCAGACCGCTAACAATGACACGCCATGCCGGCCAGCGTCCCTCGATAAAATCCCCACTGATATTGGCTTCAGGGCGCGAAGCGGGAGCGGCAAACTGTTCCAGCGCTCCTCCGATATTCGGGATGCTGACCATTCCCTGAGTTGCCTGACTTAGCGCCCCGCTGGTTGTTGGGCCAACAATCCCGTCAATTTTCAGCCCTGCCTCTTCTTGAAAAGCTTTGACAATGTCATCGGTTCGCGCGTCGAATTCAGCGTTAATTCGCCCAATACTGTATCCCAAAGTTTCTAATTGTCGCTTTAATTGCTCAACTTCGGAACTTCGATCTCCAAGTTTTAAAGCCATTGTTTGACCTCCGCTATCAATTTACGTTTGCGCTTACAGCGAGTCTAGCTTGCTTTTGGGTTCAGACTTATCGCGGTTTGCCAGTAGCTTACCACACCGATGTCTGGGGCAGATTTGAGCGTTCAATTGTCACTTTGCCAACCGAGATTATTTTAAACCGGCCTATACAGTTTTTCTGGATCTCACTTGGTTGGAAAAGTGCTGTCATTTGACACTGACAATGATTGCGTCACCGGCATTGATCCGATGTAGTTTTGCGGATCTTCTGCTGACACTGACAATGATTGCGTCACCGGCATTGATCCGATGTAGTTTTGCGGATCTTCTGCCACCCAACCCAGTTGAGTGGAATAGCGAATTTCAAAATGCAAATGCGCTTCGTTGACATCAGGACTGCCGGTGGAACCCACTGTACCCAGGGACTCTCCCTGGTTAACCTGCTGGCCGGCTTTTACGGAAATAGTGTCAAGGTGTGCATAGCGAGTTTGTTTTCCGCGCGGGTGATTCACAACCACTAAATTCCCGTAATTTCCTTGTTCGCCGGCAAATGCGACGATGCCGGTGCCGGCTGCCAAAATTAGGGTTCCCACCTTCGCTTGCAAGTCTATTCCACTGTGGAATCCCACTTCACCCCGCAATGGCATCAGTTGCCAGCCATAGCGCAAAATCACAGGGGCTTCTTCTGACAAAGGATAGCCGACAACCGCACCAGCATCCCGATCCGTTGTACTCGGCGCATTTTGTTCTGCTGGATCTTTTGGCGACCAATTCACTCCCGGCACAAACACCACTGGCGGGGCCGGTTGGCAGCCATTGACCTCGAAAAGCACGTCCGGACGCACATTATAGGCCGTTGCGATACTTTCCCACGTTTTGCCGGCAGGAACTTCTACACGAATGCCATTGTAAGGCGGAATCAAAATTTCACTTCCCACCGGCACCTCACCCTTTTGCAAAATTGGGTTCATCCCCATCAGTGTTGACGGAATGAGATTGTATTGACTCGCAATAGTTTCCAGCGTTTCGCCGGCAGCAATCGTGTGCCGTTTCACGCGAGACAGTGCCGGTGGTTGGCAGTTCGCGCTTTTCGTTTGCTGCGCGTTAACGTGAGTTTCTATAGTGCCAATTCCCAAGCACAGCAGAGTCATGATAAAAAACCGCAATTTTAGGTTTTTGCCTGGAGATTTTGGTTTAAAAATCACTTGAGAGATTTTATGGAGTTTCAGCATTTTACCACTTCACTCAAACCTAATAATTTTACAAACGATACGTTTTGACAATCTAAAAGTTTTCGTGCCATTTTCAGGCACAAACCTTATCTTCAAGCTTTTACGCTGACAGATAGGACTCCTCAGTCAACTTAGCTATAAGATAAAATTGAGAATTTTAATGTTCCTGAAAAATTTTCATAACAATTAAGCAAATATTTAAAGTTTGCGTTTGCTAAGGTTTTCGCATATATTCTCTGTTTTTTTCGCAATCCTGATTTATTATAATATTTATCATTCCTGAGAAAAGAGGGGAAAGAAACCACATCTTTCCCGCTTTCCTCGCTTATCTGTGAACAACTGCCGGCAAGGCTAACGATTGCTTTACTTGAGGATGTAATTTAGAAGAAACCGAAGAATTTTGCCGTTTTAACTCGTCTATCAAAGTAAAACGCATATCGCGCTTTTTCTCAATCACTTGCACACCTGGTTGTTCAGGAGTTAAAAAATCTAAATTCTTTTCTTTGCCTTTTAGCAAAAAATCATTAATCGCCACAAGATAGCGCCGGCTGAGGTCGAGTGGTTCACCGGCAATCAGCCAAGTGCGACTCTCTGGACTCAAACTTACATTAGCCGTTTGCAGATAGCCGCCGGTGCCTTGGTTAGCAATTCCTTGATCTAGCACCCGTTTAAGCACCTGACCTTCCATTGATACAGCCAAAACATTCCCACCAAAGGGCATAATCCGAATTACATCATATTCCGTCACCGGCCCTGGTGGAATCACATCATCAATCCGAATCGAACCCCCATTAAAAATAGCGAGATCCGCATTGGTTACTTCGCGCAACATTCCCATTGCAATTAACTCAGTCAGCAAAGTAGGCCGGTTGCGGACGCTTGCTTCCAAACCATCAAGCGCTACAGCCGTTGTCGTTATCTGTTTTTCCGGTGCAAAGCCATTCGCACGAAATCCTTGAAAACCTCGTTCTTGCCATTCCTGAACCACTTTTTCAGTTTCAGGATCTTCGGGAATGTCAGATGTCAATGGCGTCAGGCGAGATTCAACTTTAAGGCTGCGGGTTTTTGGGTTGTAATGCAAGTGATGAATATAAACAGTGCGGACATTAGAATCTGCTTTAAATAAGGGAGTTAAATCGCTGCCACGCCACTGCTGAATGTTTTCATGTTCATGTCCCCCCAGAACTAAATCAATTTCAGGGACAGATTCAGCCAGTTCTTGATCTTTCGCCAAATTCAGGTGAGTAACTGCAACAATAATATCAACTCGACCTTTAAGCGGTTGCACCTGTTCTCGTGCCGTTTCAATTGGATCGCGGTAGCTAACATAATTGGGGCGGTTGCTGTCAATGGTAACGCCAATTAATCCAATTTTAACGACCCTTCCCTTCTTACTTTTAACACTAATAATTTCAGATAACGGTACATCTGGGAAAGATTTACCGGCAGCGTCAAATACATTACTAGAAAACCATTTAAACCGAGATTCTTTAAGTCGCTGGTAAAACTGGTCTTCTTTAAGGTCAAACTCGTGATTGCCAAAGGTTGCGTATTCTAACCCCATTGCATTCAACACTGCCACCATTTGTTGGCCGGCAAGGGGTTCACCATTAACTTTTGCAGTGCCAAGTGCGGAAGGACTGAAAAAATCGCCGGCGAGAATCGTATAAGTGTGGGGATTCTGCGCTAAAAGACGCTTGCGGATAGTGGCAACACGCGCCAATCCCCCCATTTTTCCACCGGCAACCGGCGTAATTTCATAAACATCATTGAACTGCAACAATGTGATGTCAACAGGTTGGGCGAAAGCCGGCCTGATTAAAGCAATCGCCAATACCAGCAGCACCAGAATTAACACTTGCCATTGTCGTTTCATAGCCGGCATCTAAAAAAATAAAAATTGAGTAGATAGAGAGCGGGAGAGGGGTTCCTAGGGGCGTCTTGTATACCATTTTTGCTGGCTGCTAACGCCCGTACACAGAGGGGGAGAATGGGAGAAATATCCATACCTTTAGGTTGGCGCAGCCATGCCCCATTCCCCATGCCCCATTCCCTATTTTGCCTTCGCCAATTTTGTCTGTGGCTGCGGATCTGCTGGTTCCTCGGTGATGCCTAAAATTGAGTTGTACAGTCTGACATACTCCTTGGCGGATTTAGTCCAACTAAAGTCTTGTTGCATCCCCCGCTTTTGCAACTCCTGCCATTTGTCGTGGAAACGGTAGGCTTCAGAGGCGCGTACCATAGAGGTGTAAAGGTCTAGGGGTTCGTAGCGGTCGAAGCAGTAGCCGGTGCCGGCATTAATATTAGGATCATGGTGAGAAACTGTATCCACTAAGCCGCCGGTGCGCCGCACGATAGGCACACAACCGTAGCGCATGGCGAGCATTTGGCTGATGCCGCAAGGCTCAAACCGGCTCGGCATTAAGAAAGCATCGCAGCCGGCATAAATGCGCCGCGAAAGGGCATCGTTATACAGCAAATAGGTGGCCATACGACCGGGGAAACGGGAGGCAATCTGCCACATTTGGGTTTCGTAATAGCGATCGCCGGTGCCCAGCAAAACTAACTGGGAATCCGTATAAGCCATAAATCGATCAAGGATCTGCAAGATCAAATCGATTCCCTTCTGTTCTACCAACCGCGTCACAATGCCAATTAAGAAAGCACCTTTGTTGACTTCTAAGCCCACTTCTTCTTGCAAAGCAATTTTGTTCACAATGCGTTTATCAAGAGTCTCAGTCGTGAACGTTTCAGGGAGATATCTGTCAGTGGCGGGGTTATAGCTTTCGGTATCGATCCCGTTAACAATGCCGCTTAATTTACTGCTGATAAAAGATAGCAACCCTTCAATTTTTTCCCCATAAGCTGCTGTCTTGATCTGCTCGGCATAGGTGGGGGAGACGGTGTTAACGCGATCAGCAAACTGAACAGCAGCCGCCATCGTGTTATGACCCTGCATATACCAAGGGCACCAGGTAATTTTATCTAAATACCAGCGCCACGGCCCTTGATAGGCGAGGTTGTGAATCGTAAAGACAGTGCTGATATCAGGATCTTGGCTCATCCACACGGGGATCATGCCGGTGTGCCAGTCGTGGCAGTGGATAATCTGGGGTTTCCAGTAGTTCCAGGCAAACTCAGCAGCTCCATTGGCAAACAGGGTGAAGCGCCAGTCTTCGTCATCGCCCGAGTAGATGCGGCGAGGTAAGAAGGAGGGATGGCCAAATAAGTACAGGGGGACATCGCTGCCGGGGAGAACGGTTTCGTAAACGGAAAAGCTCTGGAACATGGCATATCCCTGCCAGACAGGCTCTTTGGGAACCTTCATTTTGTCTGGCACGAAGCCATAGTAAGGCATGAAGATGCGGACATCATGCCCCATTTTTCGCAACACTTGAGGCAGAGCACCGACAACATCGCCCATGCCACCCACTTTTGCTATGGGAGCCGCTTCTGCGGCAACAAAAAGAATTCGCATTATTTCTTGGTGTTCCCTGATATGGTCAGTTTGTACCGTCATCATACCTGTGCGATAGCACAGCTGTACTCTGCGCCGGCACTAACGCTGGGTTGAATTCTTTTATTGAGACTGTTTGAGCGTCACCACGACTTCTTCAAGCAGGTTGATGACTTGGGCTAGTTTTTCAACAATTTTGTCTTTCTTTTCCGAGTTGAGGCTTAACTGGGGACTGACAGACTCTTCCTTGCTCCCTTGCTCTTCTAAAGCAGGTAGATTTGGCTGAGGGTTTGTCTGTTTAGCAGTGGGGTTGTTAGCCTGCGCAACCGCTACATCCCCGCCGGCAGAGGTTGCGTTGTTAAGCTGGCTAATTAAGCGCAGTAAGTCCTTATCCCGATTTAGCCATCCCTCTAAAAAGATTTTGTGGCTAGGGGTTGATTTGACTCGCTGCTGCCGATAGTCGAGTCGGCACTGACAGTAACGCTTGGCTGTTTCCAAGTTATTTGCTTGCTGCAATGCTGCCATTGTTTTGGGGCCAAAATCGCCGTCTACCGACACGCCGCCCAGTGCTTCTTGCAGAAATTCGGTACTGCCGGTGACGCCAAAATTTACGGCTGTGTCGAAGTGGACAATCGCCAAAGGCAAACACATTAAGTCAGCTTTGCAAGCCTTCCAGTAAAGTTCAAGATAAGCTTCTTCGACTTCGGCTTTGGTAATTTTGCTAACTGTCTGTAGGGGTAAACTTTTGTTTTGGCGATAGGTGTCGTAGGTGGCTTGAGTAATTCCGCGATTTACCGCGCCACCCACATCGTTGGGGGAATAACCTCCTTCCCATTTGAGGGTGAACTGAAGTGCTGTTTTAAACGCATCAATGGGTTGAGTCATATTTTCGGTTTTGAATTTAAAACCGCAGATCAATTGCCGGCAGGAATGCTTGCGCCACAATATAAGCGGTAGATGCTTTCATGCATACGCCGATATTTGTGGGGTTTTAGAAATATCTGCTACCGACTGTATTTACCTGCGGTTTTTATAGTTTTGAGCTACTGGTGAGATTCAACCGATTGTAATTCTCACCAGGAATTCTCAACCTAAAATCTTGGATCTAATGTTTTTGCTCCCGTTGAATTTGGGCAAAGATTTCTGCCAAGATTTCTTGTGCGCCTTGTTCCCGCAATTTGTGAGCAAGTTCGATGCCAAGTTGTTCGGCATTTTCAGCAGGGCCGGTGATGGTATCTTTAACCAATTGCTTGCCGTCAAGGCTGGCTACCATGCCCGTTAAGGTCAGTTGATCCCCTTCAATTGTGGTATTGACGCCAATAGGAACTTGACAACCACCTTCAAGTGTGCGTAAAAGAGCGCGTTCCGCATAGCAGCGCTGGGCGGTGGGGGTATGTTCGAGGACTTTAAGAAGATTTAAAATTTCCGTGTCACCGGCACGACATTCGATGCCGAGTGCGCCCTGTCCGACGGCGTGGAGGGAAATTTCAGCCGGGATGACTTGGTGGATGCGATCACTCATTCCCAGCCGGTGTAGGCCGGCAACCGCTAAGATAATCGCGTCATACCCGCCCTCATCCAGTTTCGCCAGTCGGGTATTGAGGTTGCCCCGAATATCTTTAAATTCCAAATGGGGATAGTGGTGGCGCAGTTGAGCAAGGCGTCGCAAAGAGGAGGTGCCAATCACTGCACCTGCCGGCAACGTTTCCAGTTGCTTGTCTTTGTGCTTTTCATGCACCACCAGCGCGTCTGCTGGGTTTTCCCTTTCGCTAACGCATCCGAGAATTAAGCCTTCGGGTAAGTTAGTGGGCAAATCTTTGAGGGAATGCACGGCTAAATCCGTCTCATTCTGGAGCATTCCGACTTCAAGTTCTTTGGTAAAAAGTCCTTTGTCACCAATCTTGGCGAGGGCGACATCCAGAATTTTATCGCCCTGGGTAGACATGGTGTGGACTTCAAACGTGCAATCTGGGTAGTGTTTCTGGAGTTGTTCTTGCACCCAGTAAGTTTGGACAAGGGCGAGTTGACTTTTGCGGGAACCGATGCGAACTGTGCGAGTAGGGGCAGATACGATTGGGGACATAGAACGATCGCGCCAAATGAGCGAATAAAGTCACTTTATCTAGGCTACCGCAGTGCGTGACTCCTAAATACCTTGGGGTTAATTTGGGGGATAAAGTAGAAATGGCACCGGCATGGAATATCCCTACATAAACTTTCTCCCTCAGTGGAAGTGAGGCTTGTTATGTTTCGAGTCAAGTACCCGGTTGAGCAAAGCGATCCGCCCCTTTCTCCGAGGGAAACCCTGCCTACAATGTATGATTTGCCCAGCGAAAACCCGGAGGAACCTGGTTTGCCTGACGTATTTCATTATTTCCAACCAGAATTGCTGCGTCGCACGTTCCGCCCTCGCCAATATTTTCCAGATCAGGTGTTTGCCGGCAGCGACATAAATCTTTACTACGATGTTCATCACCAAAATAGGTATAAACGCCCAGATTGGTTTGGAGTCGTAGGCGTGCCGAGGCTCTACGATGGGCATGATCTCCGCATGAGTTATGTGATTTGGCAAGAAGGAGTCAGTCCCTTTGTCGTGGTGGAATTACTATCACCAGGAACAGAAAAGGAAGACTTGGGAGAAACTGAGCGGGATGCGAATAAACCGCCTGGGAAGTGGGAGGTTTACGAGCGAATTTTGCGGATTCCTTATTATGTCGTGTTTAATCGCTACAACAACCAGTTGCGAGCCTTTAGTTTACAAGCCGGTAACTATCAGGAATTAGAATTAAATGAACCGAAAATTTGGATGCCTGATATTGAATTAGGTTTAGGCTTATGGCAGGGAGTTTATGAAGGTTTAGATCGCTTGTGGTTACGTTGGTACGACGCTGAAGGAAATTGGATTTTGACTGAAGAGGAGGCGGCACAGCAGCAGGTTGAGGCGGCACAACAGCAGTTAGGAATGGAACGACAACGTGCGGAAGATGCTGAAAGACGAGCTGAGGAATTAGCGCAGAGATTGCGGGATTTAGGAATTGATTTGTAGTAGGTAAATGCTGGACGCGAAATTGATTTTTGAATAACTGTGAGGTGGATATTCTTTAACTCAATAAGTGTCCATATGTCATGGTTTCTGCAAATGCAGCCGGCTTTTTAGGACGAATGGTTGATAATGAGCTTTTGAGGAAATGAGGGGGTGAAGTGCTCGACTGTTCAACTTCCCTATGACAACCGGCACATTTAGCCAGACAATAAAGAAAATAATCTTGCTGGATTGCTGATCCATGAGGCCGAATGAGTCAACGCGCACTGCTGCTAGTTAATCCTAACGCTCGCCTGGGACAGGAAGGCCGGCTGCAAGCTCTTCAACAATTGCAAGAATTGGGTCTAGAACTGATAGAGGAGTCTGCTGAAAACCCAAAAGCATTGCCTGATCTGATCCGACATTATAGGCAACAAATCGATTGTGTGATTGTTGGGAGTGGGGATGGCACGATCAATGCTGCCTTGGATGGCTTGGTAGACACCGGCTTGCCTTTAGGAATCTTGCCATTAGGTACTGCGAATAATCTAGCCCGTAACTTAGGAATTCCCCAGTCCCTACCGGCAGCTTGTGAAATTATCGCCCAAGGTAAACGCCGCACCATAGACATCGGCTGCGTCAATGGCAAATACTTTCTCAATGTTGCCGGCATAGGATTGAGTGCTGAAATTAATAAGCGAGTGTCAAAACAATTTAAGCGACGTTGGGGATCAGTCGCCTATGCTGCCACCGCTTTACAAGTCCTCTGGCAAAGTCGGCCTTTTTGGGCAGATATTCAAGGGAATAACGAGTATATTCGCGTTAAAACTGTTCAAATTACTGTCTGCAACGGTCGCTATTATGGCAGTGGGTTGAGCGTATCTGAAAATGCGACAATTGATGACCAAAGGCTGGATCTCTATTGCGTAGAAATTCAACACTGGTGGGATCTAATTCCCCTATTACCGGCGATTATTAAAGGCAAACCTGGTCGTGGTGTGCGGACATTGCAAGCCCAAACTATCGAGATACAAACGCGCCGCTCTTACTTAATTGATGCGGATGGCGAATTAACCGGCAACACACCCGCACAATTTCAAATTATCCCACAAGCATTATCTGTTTTCGTGCCGGAGTAAGTACGGCAGAGAGCTAAAGCTTACCAAGGGCTGCCAATCATCATAAAGGCTCCCCAATAAAAAGGATGGGATAAATTTTGAGTTTCAAGGGCTTTCAATTCTGCCGGCAGAGGCAAACTCCAGGTTGATCCCTGTAGGTTGCCATTTTCTACGCGGACTTTTCCTTGAATCATGGCAATTTGAGCTTCACGAAGCGCCTCGGCTTTAATCGGTGCTGTTTGTAGATGCTGATAAAACTCACTCATTAACGCTAAAGTGCCGGTATCGCTAACATACCACAGACTCGCTAGCGCTGATTTAACGCCACTTTGAACGGCTAAGCCCCCAAAACTTAACTCGGCTTTATCATCCCCGAAAGCAGTTTTACAAGCACTCAGCACAAGCAAATTAACCGGAGGATTATTCCAACCCAGCCCTCTCATTTTATCGAGTGTTAACTTACTATCCCAAAACTGAATAAACGAGTTACTTGGTTGCCCTGGTTTGAACTCTGCATGAGTGGCGAGGTGCACAATCAGAAAAGGCTGCTCCCGGCGTTGAGATTGTAAGTTTTCTAGCGTGAATGTTTGGTTTAAAAAAGATTGACCAGTTCCCACTTGTTCTGTAATATTAGACAATTCCACCGGCACAGCCGGCAAGGGTGTGAGTTCTTGAAATTCTGAAGCCCCCATTGCTAGAACTCGTGAATTTTGAATATTTTGATAAACTGGATCTATTAATTTGAAAGCAGGAATTCGGGTGAAACTATATTTTTCTACTAAAAACTGTTTTCCATCGTGCAACGCTCCATAAGGAATCGCGCTTAAGTGTTTACCCAAGCATAATAGTAGGGTATCTATTCCTTGACTTTCTAATTCTGATTCTAAGGGCGCAATCATCCATTCATAGAGTTGCTGAGCAGCCGGCAAATAAGAACTCCTGCGTGTTTCTGCTAGATTTGCTGTAGTATTGCGAAACTCTTTAACGACCTTCAGCAGTGCTTCTTGATTGGCTTCTGGTAAGGTTTTACGAATTAATTTACCATTGGGAGTAACTAGCAAAAGTTCTAGCTGCTCTTTGGTAGACGTTATATAAATGAGAGCCGACTTTAGTTGAGATTGCTTTTCAACTTCTGACAAAACACCGGCTATCTTATCTGCCGTCATTACCTCATCAGAGAAATTGATTCCCCAATAACCTTCATAGACATTTTCCCAGTGCTTTTCTAATTGCTGCACTGTCTCAGCTAAGTTCATGACCTTAAACAGTATTGGCAAGTTATTGCTCCAATTAATCTCAATTTCTGAGAAACTTTTCTTTGGAGTAATAATCGGATCTGCGCTGCCGACAGCCAAGACAGACGATTGTGCCGACACTAAACAAGGGAAAAGCAACCCAACAAAACTAAACAGTAAAAAATATTTACGCAAACCCTTTGCCTTGCGACAATTGCCTTCTTCAGCGCCTTTTGCCTTGAGGTATTGGCTAATCCATCTCGCTGTTAATTTCATGGCTCTCACTAAGGCTAAACTACCTTAATTGATTTAGAGTTCTGTGGCTGTAGTTTAACAAAAGTATTCGTCCGATTACCGGCTCATCGCAAATTTCCAGTCAATCGCGGCGATTTGACTCAACTGTCTTGGTTTCAACTACAACAAAAGCCTATTGAACACTTCAAGCCGGCTTGCCGCGCCTCCCTCACAGACAAGCCCAGCACAGAGGTAAAATTTTTATTAAGGAAAGGCGCACATCCCCGGCAGAGGTAAAACGAGTGCCGGATACTTATCTGTACAATAACGGGCGGCAAGCTCTCGCCTTTGCCGGCAATAATATTCGGTGAAGTTTTACAATACTTCAAAGGACAAGGCTTGTTTTCTATTTGAAACCTCCTAGGGCTGGATTCTATGACATCTTATGCAACCTCCACGGCTAAAGCCGAAATGAATGAACTCCGGCGCTTGAAAGGCTTACTGCCGCCGGAATTGCAAAGTTGGGTCATGGTAGAGAAAACCACTGAGATCAATCCCCCTCTGCTGCGATCCGAAGAAATTGGCAAAGATCAGGTGGAGATTCAGATTGACCTAATTCGCTGGGAGCAACTGGCCCTCGATCAGCGAAATTTGTTGTTTTGGCATGAAGTGGCCAGAATTCAAAATGACACGATTCCCAAAGAGGGATGGGAAATGGCAGCGCTCGCTATTGGCATGGGGGGTGCTGTGGGCGAACTCTGGGTTCAGGATGGGTTGCTGCTGGTGTTAGCTTTGGCCCTATGTGGGGTAGCCGGCTACCGGCTGTATGAAAAAAATAATGGCGATAAGCAACTTACTGAAGCAATTGATGCTGATGAAAAAGCCATTGCACTCGCCACTCGCTTCGGTTATTCCCTCCCCAATGCCTACAAAAGCTTAGGCAGCGCTTTAAAAGCCTTGATCGAGCAAACCCCTAAAAAGCGGGTACGTTCTAAATATGAGGCGCGGTTACAAGCTCTCAAACGCAGTGCCAACAAAGCGAAAACCAAAGCCAAATCTGGTCGCGAACCCAACATACAATCCGAGAGTATTTATTAAGAGTGCTGAGTGCTGAGTAGAGAGGGGAAGAGTGAGGGCTTAGGAGTGGGGGAGAGTGGAAGAGTGGGAGAGCATTCTCTATTATTTATTAACCATTCCCCATGCCCCATGCCCCATGCCCCATTCTCCAACACCTCCCAAATCATCTAAGGTTCTAATAAAATTACAATTGCCCCAGCATTTTATGTGTTTGCGGCACAACGCGAACGTGCTTGAGCCGGCACTTCATCAACGCCTGCCATTCCAGCACTTGTTCTGGGGAAGGCGGCGAGAATAAAGCCACGCTTTTGCCTTGATCTTTGCCTAGCGCCGTCACCGGCTGCAAAAACACCGGCACTTCAGGATTCACCCCTGCCACTAACTCAGCCGTCTTTTCTAACTCGGCTGGGTCAGTTTGATGGGAAATAATTATCTTGACAAATACTTCAACTTGTGAAGCATGACATAACTGTAAAAACTCTGCGTGAGCGGGCCAGTGAGATTCCCCACTGACGCTGGGCAGCTTGATGTCCATGCCCACCAAGTCCAAATTGGGCAAAATCATCGCCAACTGTTCTGGACGGTGTCCCCCTGTTTCCAGATAAATCGGTAAGCCGGTTGCAGCTCGAACTTGGGGCAAAAATTCTACCAAGAAAGGGGCATGAAGCAGCGGTTCCCCGCCGGTAATGCTGATGCTGTCGTGAAGTCCCGGTTGATTTTGCCGGCTCACCCATTCCAGCAAAGTTGCCATCTCTACCGGATTTGAATGAGTTTCAAAGTCACGCAGGCCGGCTGTTCGCTCAATTTGACAGGTTGCCGGTGCGTGCCAAGTATGGGCGCTATCGCAAAACCGGCAGCGCAGATCGCAAATCGCAAAGCGAATAAAAAGTTGGCGAGTGCCCACATTTAGCCCCTCTCCTTGGATCGCGGAAAAGACTTCAATCAGCCTTGCCGTGGGATATGGGGAGAGGGGGAGAGAAGGAGAGGTGGAAAAAACGGGTTGTTGATTTTTGTCGAGCTGCACGATTATGACAAGAATAGCTAGGGACTGAGGACTCAGAACTCAAAACTGGGCATGGGGCATGGGGCGCTGAAAACTCAGGCTTGCTGGGCAAAAGCAGGCCGGTGTTCGCGCCAAGGTTTCGCGGCTTCAATTTGAGCGGCTAAAGCCAAGAGCGTGGTTTCTGCTGCCGGCCTACCGATGAGTTGGACGCCCACCGGCATCCCTGCACTATCGAAACCGGCAGGGATGGCGATCGCCGGTTGCCCCGTCGCGTTGAAAGCTGGACAGGGGGCAACCCATTGAATCACCTTGTGCATGGTTTCTTCTGGCGTCAGATTGGCCCATTCGCCGACGCGGATGGTAGGAGACATATAAACCGGCAGCACCAATACGTCAAAGTTCTCAAAAAATCCGACAATTCGCCGGGCAATCATTTGCATTTGCGCCACAGCCCGCAAATACTGGCCGGCTGTACAGGTATGTTCTAGCAGCCAGCGATTCATCGGTTCTAACAATTCCGGGGGAACCCCAGAGGCACCCACACCGGCTTGCCAAACCACTGTAAACGGTTCAATTAAGCCGGCGAAATCCGGGCATCCCTCGCTGACACTGTGACCCATTTCTTCAAGTAATTGGACGGTATCTAACACAGCTTGACCACAGATGGGCGCAGTGTCACCCACAGGTGCAAGCGTCGTAGAAAAAGCGATTCGTAACGAATCCAGCCGGTCTTGGGTGGCTGCTAAAAACGAGGTTTCTGGCTTTGACAACCAGTAGGGATCGCCAGTGACGTAGCCTGAAACAACATCAAGGAAGGCGGCAGCATCAGCAACCGTGCGGGTTAAAGGGCCACTCGTGGCAATCCCGCTTTGATAATCGCCTACCGGCGCACTGGATATCCGTCCTCGTGAGGGTTTCAGCCCGACGATTCCGCAGCAATGGGCAGGGCCACGAATAGAACCTCCGCCATCAGAACCTTGGGCGATGGGGGACAAACCGGCTGCCACAGCTGCTGCGGCACCCCCGCTAGAACCGCCTGGGGTGTAATCGAGGTTCCAAGGATTACGGGCTGGGGAAAAGCCTTGGGGTTCTGTATAAGGCATTGTTCCTAACTGGGCTGTAGCGGTTTTGCCCAGAATCGTAAAGCCGGCCTGCTTAATCTTTGTTACGACGTTGTCATCATGGGCCGCTACCTGACTCCGCAGTGCTGCTGTGCCGTAACTACAAGGGACGTCGGCAACTGGGTTGAGGTCTTTAACGGAAATGGGTACGCCAAAGAAGGCCGGCAGTTCTGAAGAGTCTCCGAATTTGGCAAGATATTCTGTTTTAATTTTGGCATCAGTAAGGGCGAGGTCTGCGGTAACTGTGAAGTAGCTACCTAGTTGGCTGTCAAGCCGTTCTATGCGTTTGAGATAAAGTTCGACTAATTCCACCGGCGATACTTGTTTGCTGCGGATTAGCTGGGCTTGTTCGAGTGCCGGTGTAAACGCTAATTCTTCCTGATTCATAATTAATTCTTTATATTTGTAACTTTCTAATAGGAGCTATGGGTGTGAATACTGAAATCCTACCTTGCTTGAGTAATTTTTTCACCCTAGGATGCCGGTTCAATCGAGGCAAGCCGGTTGTTTAACTACACGATTGCGCCAGCGACTAAAAAATTTAGGTAAATTTTCTTTTTTCTGGGAGTGAGAAAGTTCTCAGTTTTCCAATACTCATGGATTAACTTCTCTCGCATTTCAGCTCTAATTTTCCACTGTATCTTTGGATACTTGCTTCTCAGCGATTTGCTTATATTTTTAACAGTCTCTTCAATAATTTCTCAAGTCGGCCTTACGACAAATATTTTTATTAATACTTTTAAACTTTTCAAAACCTGTTTGTAACCGTCAATTAAGCGATTTTTTGTTTCTTGTTCGTCTTAATAACTTCAGTCGCTGCCTTAATTTATCGATAAAACTAAACCCGCTGCAACCAAGTTTTTTTTGTATTATTAATTACAAATTAGCTTAACACTGGCTCATCCCCATAGGCAGCAGACCTATCCGAATAGCTTATCTGCCCCCGTACCACCCGATTCGCCGATGCTGCCGGTAGCGAAGAGTACGTCCTTATTTTGATGGAGCCACTCCACAAAACGATAAGATTGCACTACCTGGAAATCGCCAAATCGCGTCGGCAAGTCACGCCAAGGAATGCCTGCCCGATAGCGATACAGCACACTTCGACAAACAATCGATTGTCTTTGGCCGTCGCACCCACCGTTCTTTCTCGTCCAGCTAACAAGTCTTTGAGCCGCTCCCAATGGTCATCGCGCAGGACATACCGTCGTGTCATTGCTCAGCCTTTTCTTCTCACTCTTGCTCTAGCTTATCTAATTGATGACACGTCCTAGGTGAACTAAGCTGGAATTATATCGGTGCTGCCGTGACGCATGGCATTCAAGTAGCCAGCGTGAAGGGAAGCTGTCCCGTAGGGAATCGCTTTGCCGTTGAGGTTGGCGGTTACAGCAACAAATTGAGGTTTTGCAAGCGTTGCTGGAGAAGTTAGGAGGGATATGACGGTGAATAAGCGCTCGCATCCCTTCATCCTGTCCAGTGTGAGCGCCACCAGCAATTGCACGCTGTAAAAAAGAAACTCAATTAGTGGCTTGAATACTACTGTAAACCGTATGAACTCTTACTCACAGAAAATTCAACAAGACAACCCCACTGCACACGCTGCTCTGCAACGGGTAGCTGCAAAAATTTATGAAGAAGCTTCAAACAGTATTCAGTTAGATCAAGGTGATGGAATAGGAGTAGAAGAAGCTATTGGACTTGGATTTCTATCACAGGAGGAAGAGAAGCTATTTTTCCCAAATCCAGAAATCCTCAAAGATTACTTGGTTCATCATGCTGCAAGCCTTATGGAGAGAGCTTGGTCTAACGTAGAGGAATTAGTAGACATTCACAAAAAGACTGAAAGGTTAAGTCTACGAGTCAGTAGTGTGAACAATCTAGAGAATGAAGTTTTGCTTATGCTTGCTCAAGAATACGGCAAAGACTTAGCTGAATGCGTAGTTGAAGCATCAGTACTGCGAAACTCCGAAAAATCAAGATATTCCTTTCAAGGATTATACAACTGTTTCTGGGAAATTCTTCCTCAGCTTGACGTTGAAGCTGAAGCAATCATCTCCGTACTTGATGCTATGGGTGTCGATTTTGATGAAGGAAATTTTGCAATATACGCAGCTATTGAAGAAATTTCTGCAAGAGGAAGGGATATTGCCGATACCCTCTACAACTCACTGATGTCTCGCGCCAGTATGCCTGCTGCTGGGCTGATTTTCAACACCTTAAAAGCAATAGCAATAACAGATCTTCCAGAAGCGCATAAACGAGCGTTAGCTCTTTCCGACCGAGTAGAACTTATTCTTCGTAGAGTGGGAATTCGAGCTTTGGGTAACTTTAACTATGAAAACGATGAGTCAAAAACGCTCTTACGCTCAACATTAAATAGATTTCAGATATTACGGTCGGCTTCCAATCCTGAAACTGACGCGATGTTGGTTATGTCTTATGAATATTTGGTAAAACATACAGATGAAGTACAGAGTATATTTGCTGAACTTGTAGTAGATTCTAATCCCGTTATTTGGAAGACCGCATTATCTTCTCTCTTTCAATTAGCTAGACAGGCATATACTCAGGAATGGTATCAACAAGCTCTAATGAGGCTGATTGAAGCACAGAGCTTCTCTTTAGAAGAACTCAGGACGCTCGATCACTGCATAGAGCAATATATAAAGGCTCAACCAGACTTTGCGTTACAGCTAGTTGAAGCAATAGCAGCCCACTGGTATTTCGAGCATCATGAGGGCAATGAGCGATTAGTCGAAGGACTAAATCAAATCTTTTATGGATTGAGGAATTTACAGCGCAAAACTTTGATATTTTCATTTACTCGATGGGTCGCTTCAAGAGAACAGTATCTACATTTTATCGCCTTTGAGCTTAATAATTATTTCACTTCTATTCCTGTTAAAGTAGGTGACAGACTTGAGAGAGCTAAAAATCCGACACTTGTGTTAAGTAAGGAGGTGCTAGATACGCTCGACGAGGAAACCACAAGCTTCGCCTTATGTCGAATCGTGGGCTATGTCATAGATGCTTTTTCTCTATGTGCCCTCCTTTTATCAGCTCTACAGCGAGAGCCTGCCTCTCAACTAATTATCGATCTGGTAACAAACTTACTTACTAGTTACGTCCTCTTCAACTATCCTGGTGAAGCTGGAGAGTACCTTAAGGACAGAGCCAAAGCAGACGACGTAACCGAAATTGAGACAAAAGTCATTCAGGAAGCCTTATCCCAGTCTCAAAGTTATTTGGAGAATCGCACTAAACTATCACGCCTTAGAGAGTTTCAACCTTCTAGCCAAAGAACCTATCTATACAGATTGGCAAAATGGAAGCAGCAGAAGGGAATTATAGAACAGGTGGAAGAGCAGTCAATATTGAAAATCATCCCCTCGGTTTTATTCCTGTATGGTAAGGCTACAGCGATGGAACGAGACGGACAGTTTACAGATCCTACACCTTTTGTTCCAATTTCAGCATCCACCGAAATACCACAAGGCGAATTGATTGACCCTGTTGGGCAAGCTTATCTGCGTAGGCAGTGGCAATATGCTGGGCTATCAACAACAGACAAGGAAACAGATCAACAAAATGAAACTAGTCATTAGAGAGTATCTAAGTATGTTGAAGGAGTCAGGAGAACTAGATGTTCTTCTCCCAGATCTCCTACTCGCAATGGGAATTGAGCCATTGAGTAAAGCTCAGGTTGGCGTAAGACAATATGGGGTTGATATTGCTGCTAGAGGATTAGATCCAGATAATGAAATTGACAAGCTGTTTTTACTCACAGTTAAGAAAGGTGATTTATCTCGTCAAAATTGGGATGATGGGAAACAAGCTCTACGTCCTTCTCTGAATGAAATTCTGGAGGTTTATTTGAATCGGTGTATTGATGAAGAACATAGGAATTTACCAAAGAAAATCATTGTTTGTTGTAATGGCGATATCAAGCAGGATGTTGAGCCAAACTGGCAAGGCTACAAAGCAAACCATACAAAATTTGGAGAAATAGAGTTTGATTTTTGGGGTGCGGACAAGCTCGCACTTCTAATTGAAACATATCTTTTCGATGAATATCTTTTTACAGAACAATCCCGCAAGTATCTTCGGAAAACAATTGCACTAGCAGATCAAAATGAAGAAGCACCCCAATATTTTTATGCACTGATAGAAGATACTCTTTGGGGAAGAGATATTTCAAATGAAAATGCAGCTAAAGTGAATAAAGAACGTAGTAAAGCTTTAGCTGCTCTCAACTTAAGTCTTAACATAGTTTTCCATTGGTGTTCGGAAGCGGATAACTTAAGACCTGCTTTACTTTGTGCCGAAAGAACTATCCTCCGCACCTGGGAATGGTTAAGCAAAAATAATCTCTTCAACAAGTCTACAGTTTTGAAGAAGTACCATCAGCTTTTCGCTACATATTTGAATATTTTGAAGGCATTTGCAAAGAAACTTCAACCTTACTGCTTTGTCGAAAATGGCTTATTCGGTTATGCTGAAGCAGAAGAAATAGAATATCCTCTCCGCACGTTTGAAGTTATAGGTATTTTAGGAACTCTGGGTATTGCACTTTGGAATTTAGCTGTAGTTTCTCAGGATAAGCAGATAAGAGAAAGCTACGCAACGGAGATTAAAGCTATTGCTCAAATGCTTGATGCCTTGATAGCAAATAATCCTTCTGCTTTCACACCTCGATATGATAGTCATTGTAATGACATTACTCTCGGCTTAATTTTACTAATATTGGGAGAATATCTAGATAGTGCTAAGTTTTGGCTTGACAAGCTTAGCATTAGTATTGTTCGCGCTTACAAACTCGGTCGTTGTTTTCCCATCCATACAAATTCCTACGATGATCTGATTGCCATGACGGTTGGGGAAGCTCCACCAAAGGATCAATTAACCAGAGCTTCAACAATCATACCTATGCTTGCTGACTGGTACGTTATCCTGAATTTGCCAGATGAGTATCAGGAATTTCAAAATCATGTCAACAAGACATTTTCACACACCAATTTCATGTTGTGGTTTCCAGATGAAAATACTGATAAATTTTTCTATAGCACTAATGCAGGGTACGAGAGTGGAGTAAGTATTGCTCTTTCTTTGAATCAGTCAATTAATGATGTGAAACAGAGAATTCTTAGATTGCGTGAAGACAGGCAGAAAGTTTATGAGCAAATATCCTGTATAGCTTACCGTTGCTTTTCTCTGGCAGCTATTGCAAGTCGCCACTTTCGGACACCAGTTATTCCATGTTTATGGCATCAGTTTCTGCAAGAAGATAACGGGACTTAAACAGAAATCAAGCCCAAATGAACCCTAAAACCTTTTTAAAAGCGAAGAATACGTCCTTATTTTGATAGAGCCACTCCACAAAACGATAAGACATGGCTGTGCGAAACGCTTGTAATGCCTCAGCAAGGTGTTTAAAGGTTTATTAGCCCAACGCCTTCTTAATCCTCCCATTTTGGTGTGCCAAAAAATAAATGTATAGGCACAAAACACTAGAATGAAATTTCCCATTAGGCTTCTAGAATCTCTGACTTGATATTCAGACAGCCCTAACCATTCTTTATAGTTCCTAAACTCTCTTTTTTGAGCTTGATGCCTCCAGACATCATTAGACCTTGGCACCATTTTTCAAAGCAAGGTGGCATGGCGGCGGGAGTTGTCTCTTTCATGAGTCAATCTCGAACGTAAAATCTCTTCTATGTCTAGATTAGACCGGAATTTACTCTCACTTTTCGTTTAAGTCCCGTTAAGACTGATTTGGAGAATTGGAAATCATGCAATTGAAGCCAATCAATCAGCAATCAGGAATGCTTAATTTTTTCTAACTTTTTCATCCTAAAAACTGCTTACTCAAAAACAATAAAAGACGTTGCCGGCAACGTCTCTAATGCTTATTTTATCTGACGAAACGCAGGTAAAGCGCGACTGATTAAACTTTCGTTCGATCTGTCAAAATCTCATAACCGTCCTCAGTCACCAGTACCGTATGCTCGAATTGAGCGGATAGAGCATTATCTACAGTGACTGCCGTCCATTTATCACTTAAAATTTTAGTGAATCGAGAACCGGCATTTAAAATGGGTTCAATGGCTAATGTCATGCCGGCGCGAAGCTTAACATTTGGCATCTCGCGAGTACGGAAATTGAACACCGAGGGTTCTTCATGTAGATTTCGTCCCACACCATGCCCGGTGAAATCTTCCACAACACAAAAGCTATTTGCCTTCACATGGTCTTCAATGGCACCAGCAATGTCAAGCAAGTAGTTGCCGGCTTTCACTTGTTCAATGCCTTTATAAAGCGCTTCCTCAGCCACCCGAATTAACTTAGCCGCATCTGGTGTTACTTCAACTACGCCGATCGTAATGCAGGAATCTCCATGAAAGCCTTCGTAATAAGCGCCGGTGTCTACTTTCAACACATCGCCGGCACGAATCACCTTTTTCCGGCTAGGAATTCCATGTACTACTTCATTATTAATACTTGAGCAAATCGAGGCGGGAAATCCGTGATAGCCTTTAAAACTAGGAGTCGCGCCCATTTCACGAATCCGCTTTTCTGCGTGAGCATCCAAATCAGCCGTCGTCATTCCAGGCTCAACCATCTCAGAAATTTCTTTGAGTACGGTTGCCACAATCCTCGCCGCCTGCCGCATAATTTCAATTTCGCGCTGCGACTTAATCTCAACGCCACGGCGCTGCTTTTTCACACGGGGAGGTTGGGAGGATGGGGAAAGAAGATTGCCAAGAATGTTCATATTACCGATATGTGGCTAGGGGTGAGGGTTCAACCGAACTCAGGAATTGTCAGCCCAACACTGAAGGGATGAGCCGCTGCGCTAGATACCGAATTAATGGGAAACAATTGCTGCCGACTTGCCAGCTATTTAGCTGTTTAAACCAATGAATTCAGTAGTCTTTAACTAAGTTAACAGATCCAGGTGACTTCCTCCCTGTATCCAGCTAACGACAGCCAGAAATGCCCCCGGCTCATTTTGTTGTGACGATAATTTATCGCCTGCCGGCGCAAACAGTGCTACAATTATGAGCTAAACATTGTTAAAATATGCCACTCCCAGTATTTTGAATCTCTATGAGGGATTCAAATAGGATTGGAACTAGCCGTCGTGGCATTCAGACAATCTTTTCCCCTATTAAGCTTTGTTCATAACACTCAACCTATCTGAATTAAAGCCAAAGGATATGCTTTCACAACCTGTGCGAAGCAGACGCAGGCAGCAGCCGCGCTACCCGGAGGTTTGGTGATTTCTCAACCGATTCAGTCATACATTGTAGCCGTTGCTGAGATTGGCCCGGTCTTGGGAAGTGTTTGGCTCGACATTGGCATACTGGTATTGATGCTGGTGCTTTCGGCCCTTTTCTCAGGTTCTGAAACGGCTATTACAGCCCTTGACAACCTCAAACTCAGGGCGCTGATTCAAGAGGAAGGAGATCCTAAGCGGCTGTTTCGGCTGGTGCTAGAAAAGCGGGGCCGGTTTATCACCACGCTTTTGGTGGGCAATAATCTCGTCAATAATTTTTCTGCAGTTCTCACCAGCAATCTATTTGCTCTGTGGCTAGGCAATGCCGGCTTGGGAATTGCCACTGCGGTTGTGACGTTTCTCGTGCTGATCTTTGGGGAAGTTACGCCAAAATCCCTGGCTATCAATAATGTGATGCCGATCTTTAGGATCGTCGTTCGCCCCATTTACTGGCTTTCGATTATTCTTAGCCCGCTGATTTATCTGTTTGAAAGCATTGTTCAGGTCGTCATCCGTTTGTTTCAAGGGGGAGCGGTGCCGCAAAGAGAGTCCTTGCAAGACTTGCAGCTGATGATTGAGATTTTAGGCGGCCAGGGCCAGCTAGATTTGCACCAACACCAGTTGTTGAATAAAGCGTTAATGCTCGACCGGCTCAGTGCGCGTGAGCTTGTCAAACCTCGGATTGAGATGCGAACCATTTCCCACGAGGCGACGCTACAAGATGTCGTGGATTTATGCTTAGAAACCGGCTTTTCTCGCATTCCAGTGCAAGAGGAGTCAAAGGATCAAATTGTGGGCATTGTTCACCTCAAGCGGGCGCTGCAGCATCTCACCGCTTTGCACAAAGAAGGCGCTGGCAACGGACGTGTGACAGAAACAATGGACCCGCCGGTTTATGTCCCTGAAACGAAGCGCGTGGCTGATTTGCTTAAGGAGATGTTGCAACAGCGCCTGCACATTGCGATTGTGGTGGATGAATACGGGGGCACTGTGGGGTTGCTGACCCTTGAGGATATTCTCGAAGAACTCGTGGGCGAAATTTACGATGAAAGTGATTTTCCGGTTTGGGCACGTCTAGTCAGAAAGGCTGGGACTGCCGGCACTCCCTCTCGATTTGGCCGGGGGTAAGTGTAGATATCCTTTCCTGGCTAGCGATAAGCGAACCGCAAGGCTGCCACAGCCTGGATTTCAGCGGCTCGAATCAAATTTCAAAAAAAAGCTTGGTATTTCTGAATTGTTGTGCTAGGATTAGTTTCCGTGGGTAGAGAGGGTCGGTGCCCGAGCGGTTAATGGGGGCGGACTGTAAATCCGCTGGCTACGCCTACGCTGGTTCAAATCCAGCCCGGCCCACCACGAAAATTTTAGATTTTAGATTTGAGATGACTCATCAAAAATCCAAAATCCTCCTTGCCCGTGTAGCTCAGTGGTAGAGCACACCCTTGGTAAGGGTGAGGTCATGAGTTCAATCCTCATCACGGGCTTTTAAATAAAAGAATGGATAAGGGTTCTGGCGGTTATAAACCATCAGAACCCTTAAATTATTGTAAGTGTGGGGATTTGGCCGGTTGATAGCGCTCAGCCGCGAGTTGTGCAGCCGGCAGGAAGGACAAAACTTTAGCGCGTTTTCAGATTTAAAAATTGTTGAAGCCCCCCAGGTAGGACTTGAACCTACGACTCTCGGTTTAGAAAACCGATGCTCTATCCGGCTGAGCTACTGGAGGAAAGTTGTACGGGTGTGCCGGCATAGCCGAATACCACCAAGCAAGGGACGGAGTGATAAGAGCCTCAGACCATCTAGTATGATAAGGCAATTAGCTCTGTTTAAGCTATGAGCTTAGGGTATCAAAATTGTATCTGGGCTAGCCGGCTAGAAGCAAGCTAACAAGACAGACTTGACCCTTGGACTATGAGGTGCAACTCGCTTTAGGATAAATGTACACTAAAAACCAGATAATAAAGCATGCATTAAGATAGGGTGTTAATCAACGCGAAGGCGACTCGGCTAACTCCCTAATCAGGCATTCTGCAAATCGAGACCGTCGCTGAGTGATGATCGTGTACTCTCACAGCACCCCCGGCTCTGACAGGACTTAATTGGCATTGTCATGTTTATTCTGAAACGGCAGGATGTTGATATCTCTAGTATTCAGCACCCCAAAACGGGCCAGCAGGTTCCCATTCTCAATTATCAGGGGCAGACCTTTCGCTTAATCAGCGTGTTCAGCGCCAAGCAGGAGGAAGAAGCCAAAGCTTTCTGGCGGGATCTGACAGATAACCGTGGGAAAGCGTGTGTGCTGCTCGAAGAGCCAGATCGATACAGTGTCTGGGGCAAAATCCGCATCGATCAGCTGAATGAAGAAGGTGGTGGTGGCGGCAGCAGTGTCGCGGTCGCTCCATTTTTTATTCAAGCGAGCCTATTACTATTGCAGGCAATTTACTTTGACGTAGAAGACTTGCTGGGTCCAAGACAAGCCAGCTCATTCCAGAAAGACATCACGGATGTGTTTCGGCAGTGGAAATTCCCCCAAACCGACTCGGCAAATGCAATCAATCAATTGCTGACTCAAGATCCCCTAGAGAGTACCCAGATGCCCTCGTGGCAGGAGCATCACCTTAATACCCTCTTGCAAGAACTGCATCGCTTGGGCAAGGGGTACTTCGGTAACGCTAGCTTTACAGAGCGAGTCATTGACGCGCTTCAAGATATGCCCGACAGTGAGCGCAAGCAGTTTATCAGCTGGTTGAACCAATCGCGCCTCGGCCAGTTGTGGGCGACAGGTTAAAGAATGGTTTACAATTTCGCCGCAGCCCACCGAGATATGCGACGCTGGATGACAGACGGGAGTTGAGATATTTATAAGCCGGTCAATTCGCATCTACCCAGTTGTTAGCAACAAAATTGCTAGTTAGACCTCTTGAGACCCCTATGAGCAGCACATCAGAAAAATCATCGACTTCTCAATCCTTCCTCTCAGCCCAGACGATCGTCATGGCGGGGATTGTCTGGGCTGTTTTATCCCTGTTGTTTTTTCTACTGTTTAGCGTTCCCCCCAAGGGCCAAGATCTGCCGTTTTGGTATGTAATTGGGACTTACGTTTTTGAATTGGGCGCACAACTGGCAGCAGCTTTACTGTGTTTGAGAAATTGGCGCAGCCCTCAAATTGTCAGCGGGCGGAATGTCTGGCTGGGGATTGGTTTGGGCGTGTTGTCATACTTAATCGGGAACTTGCTGTTTGGGTGCTGGGAAGTGGTGTGGGGTCTTGATCCCGATGTGTCCCTTGGGGATGTATTTTATATTGCCGCATACTTTTTACTGGCGTGGGGGATGATTTTAGCTGTGATCTCCAGACGGCTGAATTTGGAAATTTGGCAGTGGGCGGTGCTGGCGGCAATTGCGGCGGGTGGGATTGCTTTAGCGGTATGGGTGGCTACCCCCACCAACAAAATCACACCGGCAGGGGTAATAAACCCGGCGGCAACTGAGCAAGTGGCCACATCGGTTGCCCCGACAGCAAAGGCTCCCAAAGCGCCGGCGATCAAGCCGGGTTCTAAACCTGTTGCCAAGGCACCCGCGAAGCCGGCTGTTACCGAGGAAGCGGAAGAAGCGGAGGAAGCGGAGGAAGCGGAGGAAGCAACTGCCGCACCGTCATGGGTTCAAGCACTCGACAAGCAACTCGAACCGTATGCTTATCCGGTGAATTTGTTTTACATCATTGGCGATGTCTTCCTGCTAATTATTGCCACAGCCCTGCTGCTAGCCTTCTGGGGCGGTCGCTTTTCTAATTCTTGGCGGATGATCGCTGCCGCTACTTTTTCGCTCTACATTGCGGATATGTGGTTTAAATACGCCGAGACTCGGATTCAAGGCGAGTACCAAAGCGGCAGCCTTCTAGAAGTATTTTTTGTGTTCATGGGCGTCTTGTTTGGCATTGGTGCTGTTTTGGAACATGACATCTCCACCCGCTCTCGCCGGCCTGGACGCAAACAGCGCGGATAGTCATTTGTCAGCAGGTAAGGGTGGGTGCGTGCCGGTTAATTTCGGTTTCCACCATTACAATCTGACAAAACCGCCCTTAGCGCTCTTTGAGCATTAATCACCAATGACCCTCAGCGCCTCTAAAATAGAAGTGGCCAACTTATCTCTCAGCAGTTTCGCTCTTTTGCGTGGCTTAGCGGCATGACTCCTAGAAAATTATCCGATTCTGATAAACGTGAGATTCTCGATCAATACCGGCAGCCAGGAGAAACCACTGTCACCTTGGCGAATCGCTATGGGGTGAGTAACTCGACGATTAGCCGCATCCTCAAAAGCAGCTTTTCGGATGAAGAATACAAAGAACTCGTTCAGCACAAGCGCTCTGCAAATAGCGCCAGTAACGTGCCAGATGCTGCCGAGGTTGAGGAAGTTGAAGAGCCGGTGGAGTTAGAAATAGAAGCCGCACCTTCATTGCCAGTTCCGAAAGTTCGCCGCCGGCACCGAACCTCTGAGGCTACAGAGGCAGACACTCAAGCCATCGCCCAGAATGCAATCCAACTGGAATTGTTACAGAATTTAGACTTGGTGAATCATTCCACTGTCGAGTCACTGGACAAACAGTCGGAAGCCGAGGTGAAAGTCCTTGAGGAAATGCTGGGGGAAGAGATTCTAGATCAGGAGGACTTCTCAGATTTAGATGAGGATGACGATGATTTAGACGATTACAACGGGGATGACCTTGATGATGATGATATGCCACTGCCGCAGCGGAAAGTGCGGCCAACAGGCATCATTCAAGTCTTGCCCTTGTCGGAAGCGACGCTTCCCAAAACTTGCTATTTAGTCGTAGATCGGGCGGCAGAACTGATTACTCGACCCCTGAGAGACTTTGGCGATTTGGGGGAAATTCCCACCTTAGAGATTCAGCAAAAAACGCTGCCGGTTTTTGACAATCACCGGGTTGCCCGCCGGTTTTCTAATCGCAGCCAGCGGGTGGTGAAGGTTCCTGATGGCAGAATGTTGCAAAAAACAAGTTCTTACCTACAAGCGAAAGGAATCACGCGCCTGCTGATTGACGGTCAGGTTTATTCCCTGTAGAGGTCAAGAAACAAGTGTTTCGTTACCAGGTTTGCCGATCATCTGGGGAAACTTGATAAGCGTTTCCTCGCCGGCTTTTTGATCCAGGCAACGTGTCTGGGTTATCGGATTTGCGCCAAAGCAGTTGAGCGATTGCGCCGGCAATCAACCCGACGCCGGCACTGATGGCCAAAACAACGCCCACCGGCATCTGAATCGATTGGAAACGCAGAAATTTTAAAAAGACTGGTGTGGCATTTTGCACGGAAAGGATGGCCATTGCGACCAACCAAATGGCCACAACCAAGGAAGTGATGACAGGAGCAATGGGTTTCATGGATAAAACCACAGATAAACGCAGATGAACACAGATTAGCATTTGCTACCTCTGTGTTGCTCTGCGTTGCTGCGTCCTTAGACGGCTACAGGTTGCAGATCGTTGATCACGCGCTGCATATATTCGGCGACTTGGGCTTCTTTTTCAGGAGAATTGGTTTCCATGTAGACGCGCATCAAAGGTTCTGTGCCAGAGGGACGCAACAGAACCCAACCGCCATCTTCTAAATAAAGTTTAATTCCGTCTTTGCGGCCTAATTCTTTAACCCCAATACCGGCCACTTCCTTCGGCGGGTTCTTGGTGAAAGAATCAAGGACAGCCGCCTTATGGGCATCATCTAAGTGCAGATCCAGACGCGTGTTGTAGAGCGGGCCGCCGGCTTCCCTAATCGCTTCTGCTACAAGCTGAGATAAGGGCTTGCCTTCATAAGCGATGACTTCAGCAACCAGCATATCGGCTAAAATGCCATCTTTTTCTGGAATATGGCCGATAACGCTCAATCCGCCGGATTCTTCGCCGCCGATGAGTACCGCAGTTTCCCGCATCTTTTCGCCGACGTATTTAAAACCGACGGCAGTTTCATAGATTTGGAGACCATAGGTGGCAGCCAGGTTATCTAACAGGTGGGTGGTGGCAACGGTGCGGACAATTGCGCCGGTTTTACCTTTGTTCTTGACGAGGTGACGCGCTAGCAGCAGCAGGATGGTGTTTGGGGTCAGGACGTTGCCCTGTTCGTCTACAATGCCGAAACGGTCGCTGTCGCCATCGGTTGCCAACCCTAAATCAGCGCTATCTTTCTTGACAGATTCCACCAGTTCGACTAATTGTTCTCCCTTGGGTTCGGGCATTCCGCCACCAAAGAGTACATCACGGTAGGTGTGAAAGGATTCTGTCTGGCAACCGCAGTGTTCTAGAACGGTATCCAGGTAGCCACGGGAGGTGGAGTAGAGGGCGTCATACTTCACATTCAGCTTGGCGCTGCGAATGCGTTCAACGTCGATGAGGGTGTAGAGAAACTTGAGATAATCGGGTTTGGGGTCGAAGGTGGATATTTTGTCAGAATTTTTGCCTGAAGGGGGTGCATCAGATGCCCCTTCAATATTGGCCACAATGGTATCGGTAATTTCGGTTGTGGCCGGCCCTGCATAGTCGGGGATATATTTAATGCCGCAGTAGGGCGCTGGGTTGTGACTAGCGGTGAACATCAGCGCACCGGCAGAGTTCAGGTGCTTGGCGTTGTAGGCAATCACCGGCGTTGGGCAATCGCGGTCAACAACCTTGACAGTCCAACCCAAATCTGCGAGCACTTCAGCCGCCGTGTGGGCAAATTGGTCGGCTAAGAAACGGGTGTCGTAGCTAACCAAAACGGGCCGGTCTTTGCTGTAAGCATTTTCTAAATAGCTGGCAATCGCGCGAGTTACCTTGCACACATTGGCAAAGGTAAAGTCTTTAGCAATAAGGCCGCGCCATCCGTCGGTTCCAAACTTGATTTGTCCTGAATTGCTGGCTGCACTCATATCTGCCTCTTACTCCTCGATTCACCCTTTATAGTACCGGAAGGTCGGTAGCGTAGGAATGCAGCCACGCGAATGAGTTTTGATGGGGGATGGGGCATGGGGCATGGGGGATTGCCGGCACAATCGTTGCCCTACAGTCTAATTTCTGGGCAAATGAAGGTTAAGGGTGAGGTTAGTTTGAAGGTTTAGCGCATTCTTGACCCCGACAATCAACGAGCACTGAGCGAATTGTTGCGGTTTCGCGATATTCGTTAGTTTCTTGGAATTCGTTTGTCGAGGTTGAATAGATCCCGGCCAAACTGTTATCGCCAACCGCCCCCAGCCTGAACGCGATATTTTTACCCGGCCCTTTCTCAAATTTGACATATTCTCTGCCTTCGTTGCCGAGACTGTAAGACAAGGTCGCATCGCCGTAAACTTCCTCAGCTTGTTTGAGGGGCGTACCTGGGCCAACTCCTGTGTCCGTTCGATAGCTGGGATTATCCGTCAGTAAAAATCGGATGGGATCTGAATCTTCTAGGGGCGTTTGTGCTGGATAGAGGATGTAATATTGCACCGTGCCCGCTTCGCTAACTGCAATCGCGTCAAAATCTACGATGTAAGGCGACTGGACTGTAAATTCGGCAGTTTTACCGAGTTTCTCCTTGAGTTCGCCTAAAGTCATTCCCACTGTGGCAGATCCAATCCCTAATTCTGAGATTGTCTGGCTATTCGCGCCGGCTGGTGTGTCCTTGGCTGGTGTGTCATTGGGAGACTCTGCCGATGACTGAGGTGCGACAATGCTGCCCGGTGGTGGAGGTGGTGGCGGCAGCGGCGTAGTGGTAGATGTGGGAGAATTGTTTGCTGCCGGGTTCGTACAGCCGGCGAGTGTGATGAATATGCCGGTAAGTAACCAATGAAGTTTCATCTTTTTCTTTGAACAACGGTTATTTCATTATTTAAGCTTAAAAATTCAAAATTTTTGCTTTTGATCTTTTGTTTTCATCAAGGTGCCCAGGAACCCACAATCGGTTCACCTTGTTTTTTTTCTGATAGTTGTTAATTGAATTCCCGAAGCTTCCTAAACTCAATAGTTTACTAACATTTATCTGCGCTTATCTCCCTAATGGTGACCAAAGCACATTCCAATTCCACCTGCGGGATCTGTGGTTCAAAAATCAACTTAAATTATCCAAAATCGTCAAAGCCAACTGATAAATCTGACGTCGAGGAAGAGACATTTGCTGCGCTAATAACCGACTGGCTTCAGAACGAGAAATTCCCTGATTTAATAGTGGTTTTAATTCCGCTTTGAGCGTTTCCTCAGAAATTGCCGGCACCTCCATCTCGCAGCCGGCAACCACTAAAGTCAACTCACCTTTCACTTGAAAATTCCCATTATACGGGGTTGTTTTTTTGCGATGGGTGCCGGTAATGTCTACAATTTTGAGCAGTCTCCGCGTGGACACTGAACAGATACTACGCGAATGGTGGCTTTTTCGCGATATTCCTTTGTTTGGTGATATTCGCCACTGGTATTCGGATAAATTCCTGCTAAGCGGTTCTCACCTCTACCTCCAGCCGAACCTAGGCGAAAAACGATATTCGCCGGTTGGTTGGCAAATTTGACATATTCTCTGCCTTCGTTGGCGAGATTGTAACCTAAGGTAGCGTCTCCGTAAACTTCCTCAGCTTTTTTGATCGATGTACCGGGGCCAACGTTTTTATCGGTTCGATATTGGGAATTTTCGGTGCTTAACATTGCGATAATATCGGAATCTTTAAGCACCTCTCTGGCTGGGTAGACAATGTAATATTGCACGATTCCGCCTTGGCTGACGGCTACTGCGTCAAAGTCCACCATGTAACGCAACGTTGTATATTCAGTATTTGCACCTAACTGCTGTTTAAGTTCTCCGAATGTCATTCCCAACTTGGCAGATCCAATACCACTGGCTGAGATTTGTAGGTTTTGAGAGGCGACGAGGTTGCCGGGACTCGGTGCCGCCAGCGACTGGGGTGTGATGATACTGCCTGGAAGCGGTGGTGCCGGCAGTGCGGTGGTACTCCATGCAGGGGAGTTTTCTGCTGCTAGTTCAGTAGAGCCGGTGAGTACGATGAATATGCCGGTGAGTACCCAATGAAATGTCATATTTTTCTTTAAACAACGGTAAGTTTATTATATAAGCTTAAATTTTCAAAAGTTTTGCTTCTGATCTTTTTCGTTTTATTGTTCTTAAGCTGCCCAATCACCCACAACCGGTTCACCTTATTTTTCTGTTTCTGCTAATTGTTGATTCAATTTAAAAAAAATTCTTAAACTTAATATTTTACTAACATTCATCTGCGCTTATCTGCCTATCCCTGCCCCCCCAGTTATCGCCAACATCTGTATCTGTAGATGCAGGTGGAACTTGAATGACAAGCAAAGCAGATTCCAGTTTCACTTGCGAAATCTGTGGTTAAAAAAATTCCTGATCCTCCCGCTAATCATTCTCATCCAAAATCGTCAAAGCCAGCTGATAAATCTGCCGTCGAGGAAGAGATGTTTGCTGCGCCAATAACCGGCTGGCTTCAGAACGAGAAATTCCCTGATTTAACAACGCTTGTAATTCCGCTTTGAGCGTTTCCTCAGAAATTGCCGGCACCTCCATCTCGCAGCCGGCAACCACCAAACTTATCTCACCTTTCACTTGAAAATTCCCATCATAATGGGCAGTCGCTTCTTCAAGCGTTCCCCGCCAAAACTCTTCATGCAACTTCGTCAACTCTCTCGCGACAACAATCTGCCGGCTATTTCCTAAAAAAGTCTTTAAATCTTGTAGAGTTTGCAGCAGCCGGTGCGGTGCTTCATATAAAATCATGGTACGAAATTCAGTTTGTATAGCTTGCAGACGAGATTGCCGATCTTTACCCTTTGCCGGCAAAAAACCTTCAAACACAAACCGATCTGCCGGCAAACCACAAGCACAAAGCGCCGCAATGACAGCAGTCGGTCCCGGAACCGGCACCACTGTAATTCCCGCCTCAATACACGCCTTAACCAACTCATATCCCGGATCAGAAATTGCCGGCATTCCCGCATCCGTCACCAAAGCAATTGTCTGTCCCTGAAGCATCATTTCAACCAGCTGAGGAATGCGTTGCTGCCGGTTATGTTCGTGATAGCTAATCTGTGAAGTTTTAATTTGAAAATGCTGTAACAGCTTGCCGGTGTGGCGCGTATCCTCAGCAGCGATCACATCCACCGTCTGCAAAATCCGCACCGCCCGAAACGTCATATCTTCCAGATTGCCAATCGGCGTGCCCACAACATAAAGTGTGCTGGGCGTTGGTTCAGTTTCCATTAGAATCGTCAAAAATGAAGTCTTAAAATCGAAAATTAACAGTCGCGAGTGCTCTCAATTTTAAATCATTGATCTTCAACTGTGAGCAGTCGCTGCGGCATAGCAATCTCATAACCTTGTGCATAATCTACGCCTAAACTTTTAATCTTCTCCAAAATAATATTATCAGATACAAACTCAGCAATCGTTTTCAATCCCATCACATGACCGATTCGATTAATCGCTTCCACCATGACAAAATCAATCGGATCGTCTGCGATATCCTTAACAAAATTACCATCAATTTTCAAGTAATCCACCGGCAAATTTTTGAGATAAGCAAAAGAAGACATTCCGGTTCCAAAATCATCCAAAGCGAATTGGCAGCCTAAACCCTTTAATTTGCGAATCAGTTGTGCTGCTTTTGCTAAGTTGGAGATGGCCACGGTTTCAGTAATCTCAAAACAAATCGTCTGGGGTGGGATTTGATAAATTGAAAACTGCTCTTGCAAGAAATCAATAAATTCGTCATCATTCACACTCGCCCCCGACAAATTGATGGCATAAAGATTATGGGGTTGATTTTTTCTCCACTGTCCCGCATCAGGCACTAATGAACCGTGACCAATGACATAAGACAAATAAGCAAAAAACTTGTTAATGACCCAGCGATCAATCATTGGCATTAAGTTATATCGCTCAGCAGCCGGTAGAAAAGCCATCGGTGGAATCAAGTCCCCGTTTTCTGCCACCAAACGCAGCAGCACTTCGTAATGCTCTCCCACTTCACAGCCAACCGTCAGACAGCTAATCGGTTGAAAATACAAACAGAACTGATGCTCCTCACAAGCTTTATTAATCCGCGTTACCCACTGTGCCTCGCTGCGCTGCTGAGCCACCTCGCTATCATTTGGCTGATAAATATGTACGCGATTTCGTCCTCGATTTTTAGCCGCATAGCAAGCGGCATCCGCCGCACTTAGCAAGCTATCTGTCGAGGTGCTAGCCGTCAGACTCATCAGCTCGGCATTAATTGTTACCAAACCGATACTTGCACCGATATTAAACGTTTTTTCTTGCCACATAAAGCGGAATTCTTGAAAGCTTTCGAGCAGCGTCTGGGCAACTTGCTGGCCTTTTTCCGAGGAGCATTGCATTAACAGCAAAGCAAATTCATCGCCACCTAAACGCGCGAGAATATCCGTTTTGCGACAGCGAGATTGTAACAGTGTGCTAACTTGGCGCAAAAGTTCATCTCCAGCCACATGACCGCAAGTATCGTTAACAATTTTGAACCGATCCAGATCCAAAAAACATAGCGTGTGCTGTTGGTTTTTCGTCGTAGCCGTAACCGCGCATTGCTCTAGATATTGCTCAAATTCCCGACGGTTGGCCAGTCCCGTTAGCGGATCATGGCTGGCTTGCCAAGATAATTGATGGGCTAAGTTACGCCGTTCCGTGACATCTCGAAACACTAAAACTACGCCTAAAATTTGTCCATCTTTGGTTTGGATGGGAGCGGCAGAGTCCTCAATCGCGTATTCTTTTCCATGACGAGAAATCAGTAGGGTATGGTTAGCAAGACCCACAATACGCCGCTCTTTGAAAGCGGTTTCCACAGGGTTCTCCGCCGGCTCTCGTGTCGTTTCATCGACAATGCGGAATCTCTCAATTAGAGGCACTCCTTTGGCGTCTTCGATTTTCCAGCCGGTGAGCTTTTCTGCAATTGGGTTGAGATAAACAATTTTGCCAAGCGCATCAGTCGTGATCACCGCATCCCCAATCGATTGCAATGTAACTTGAGCGAGTTCCTTTTCCCGAAATAGCGCTTGTTCCATTTGTTTGCGCTCGGTGATATCCTCCAAAGTTCCAGCAGTGCGATAAACTTCTCCCGCCTCATTTCTAACGGGAAAGCCTCTTGTCCAGATCCAGCGCACTGAGCCATCGGGTCGGATAATTCGATACTCGTGATCAAAATACTGGCCCAGACGGTGTTTTTGGCTAGCAGCTAAGAAAGATCTCAAATCTTCTCGATGGATAGTGTCGAGAAAAGTCTGCGGGTTTTGGTATAACTCAGCACAGGAACGTCCCCAAATTTTTTCGTAAGCCGGACTGATGTAAATGAGCTGATTCTTGCCAACTGCTGCGATCCAAAAGACCTCGACAATATTTTCTGCGATCTGGCGGAACTTCTCCTCACTTGAACAAAGCGCCGCTTCGGTTTGCTGGCGCTCAATGGCTGTAGAGAGGACGTTGGCGATAGCTTGGAGAAAATAAATGTCATCTTGGGTAAACTGCCGGTGGGAGCGCGTGTGTGCCCCCAGAACCCCAAAAGGCTGATCTCTACCGGCAATCGTTACGCTCAAGCCGGCAATTACGCCGTGCTCGTGCAGCAGCGCTGGTCCGGTAAACCGCGTTTCCTCACGTAAGTCTTCAACGATCACCGGCTCACCCACTTGCAGGGTGTAACCGCTTTGAGAATTGAGATCCGCACCCACTGTGGCGTAACCAACTAGCCCCTGTTGCCACCCGATGCCGGCTCGTAAAAGAAACGCGCCCACCCCTGGCAGGAGTTCCAACACCTTGCAATACTCAACTTGCAGCGTTTGGGCAACCAGCGTGACTGCTTCATCCATCAGACAGGAAAGCTCAGCGCCGGCTAGTGCTCGCTGGCCCACTTGGGCTACCGCTCGCTGCTGCCGCGCCCTTGTTTCTAATTGTTCGTTGGCAATCCTTAACTGTACAGTTCGCTGGGTTACGCGTGCTTCCAACTCTGCGTTTAAATTGCGAATCTCTTCCTGTGCCTGCTTGCGCTGTCTGATGTCCTCCACCATGCTAATGGTGTATTGCGGCATTCCTTCAGCGTCTAGGATGGGCGAAACCGTGAGATTGGCCCACACTAGCTGCCGATCACTGCAGATATATAGCTTCTCTAGCTGGTAGCTGTCGCGTTCCCCTGCCACGAGTTGCCGGTAAAATGCCTCATCAGCATGGAGATCGTCAGGGGCAGTCAATGCTGGGTAACCTATTCCGCGCAGCTCGCTCTCGCTGTAACCTAGCATCTGCTGGAATGCGGAGTTTGTCTCTAAAATCCGCCCTTCCAAGTCTCCCAGGGCAATGCCAATCGCGGCGGACTCAAAAATTGAGCGGAAGCGGGCTTCACTCTCTCGCAACGCCTCCTCCGTGCGCTGATGCGCTTTGATTTCTTGAGCCAACTTTTCGTTAGCTGCTCTTAATTGGGCAGGACTCGCCAGTGCCAGTGCTTGAGGGATCAGGGGAAACAGTGCCACAGCCGTGTACAGGGAAACGGTCGCTGTAACCGCTTTAATGCCCCCCGACAGCCAGTAACTTGGATGCCACAGCGTCCAGACTTCCATCAGATGGGTGGTGCCACAGGCGGCGATAAACGCCCCAAACAGCCAGAACATCGCGGAAAAAGGCACATCATGCCGCTGGCGGACAAAGTAGCCGAGGCTGAGGGCGATTATATAATAGGCCAGGGTAATCAGAAAATCTGACAGGAAGTGTACCCCCACTAACTCTGGCTTCCAGAGATAGCAGTGCCCGTGGGGCATAAAGGCCGAGGCTAAGTAAGAACCGAACGGCATCAACGGGTTCAAGAAAAAAATGTTTTTTAGGAGTTCCAACATCGAAGGCAACCCAGGCTTGGGGTTGGGACAAATTTCTGAGTTCAGCCGGACAGGATTTTATGCTTTGAGAATAGCCATTTGAAGGCTGACTTCTGGCAAACAAAGATTTTCTAAATTCACTCTTCGTGAAAAATTTTGTTTTTTCTACGCAGCAGATAATATAATTATTAACTTATTATATCCGCTGGTTTTAAAAGCCGACTCTCTATCAATTTGCCGGTGAACGATAGTTAGAAAGGCTTGCGGGTTTAATCGTTGATATCACCATCAATGTTAGCAGCCGAAATCGAAGCTGGTAGAAGAGGTTGAAACTGAATCGTGGGCGCACAATTGGCTAGGCACGGACTGTTCGTAGGATTATCAACTCTGGACTTAGTTTATTTAGCGGCAAGTCCTCCTCACAACAATCAAAAAATTGTGGCCTCCGATTACATGGCTGCTGCGGGCGGCCCTGCTACCAATGCTGCCATAACCTTCAGCCACTTGGGCAATCAGGCAACATTACTGGGGGTTGTAGGCGCTCATCCAATCGCCCAATTGATTCGCGCTGATTTAGAAAGTCATGGCGTGAAAATTGCAGATTCCGATCCCAAGCGGATTGATCCTCCCGCAATTTCTTCGATTATTGTTACTCAAAGCACCGGGGAACGGGCTGTTGTTTCTATCAACGCAACTCAATCACAAATTGCTGTTGAACAACTGCCGACACTGGATTTGGAAAATGTTAGTATTATTTTAATCGATGGCCATCAAATGCAAATCAGTAAAGTCATCGCTCAGGAAGCTCAATCAAAAAATATCCCAATCGTAGTTGATGGGGGAAGCTGGAAAGCAGGTTTTGAAGAAATATTACCTTTGGTAAATTATGTAATTTGTTCAGCCAACTTTCATCCTCCCAACTGCTGCCGGCCTCAAGAAGTTTTTGCTTATCTTCAGGGGCTAGGAATTCCCCACATCGCTATTACTTACGGGGAAAAATCAATTCAATATTTTAGTCTGGGCGAGATCGGTGAGGTGCCGGTGCCGGCAGTTAAACCTGTAGATACCCTGGGTGCCGGTGACATTTTTCACGGCGCGTTTTGCCACTACATTCTCCAAGAGAATTTTACCAATGCCCTAACATTATCTGCGAAAGTTGCCTCCCGTTCCTGTCAATTTTTTGGCACCCGCCAATGGATGAAGGAAGAAACTCAAGCCGACATTTTATAAGGATTTATTATTAAATTCTTATTTAATAGATTCATAAAAAATATAAAATTACCGCTTCGGCATCAGCGGCAACGTCACAGTAAACGTGGTTCCCACTCCAACCTTACTTGCCACAGAAATTTCACCCTCGTGTAAATCTACACACCGTTTGACAATTGCTAATCCTAAACCCGTCCCAGCGATATTGCCAACATTTTTAGCTCGATGAAAAGACTCAAATAGATGAGTGATATCCTCATCTGGGATACCAATGCCTTGATCTTTAATCTGAAAAATTGCTTCGCATTCCTGACAAATCAGTTCCAACCGAACCTCTCCTCCTTCAGCAGAATATTTAAGCGCGTTAGAGAGCAAGTTGCTGAGAATTTGCCGCAGTAACTTTTCGTCCATACAAGCCGGCACATCAGAGGTTGTGAGAATATTTGGGTGAATTTCTACAAAATGAATCTTGTGGTTGCTTGTCACGCAAAGCTGGATTTCCGCTACCAACTGACTGCAAAATTGTGTTAAGTTCAGCGGCAGAGGATTGAAAGGAAGTTTGCCGGCATCTGTACGACCGATAAACAAAACATCTTCTAACAATTCTGTCATATTAACGGCAGCTACTTGAATTCGCTGGATGTATTCGAGGAGCTTTTTGTCAGAATTTTCAAATGGCTCTTGTTGCAGGTAATATTCCAGTAAATCGGCAGAAGAAAGTACAGTAGTCAAGGGAGTACGGAACTCATGGGAAACCATCGAGATTAAGCGATTTTTAAGTTCGCCTAGTTCTTTTTCTTTAGCAAGTGCTTTCAGCGTTTCTTCTTCAGCTCGCTTGCGTTCCGTAATGTCTATGCCTACAGCTTGATACTCAATAAAGCGGCCTAATGAGTCAAAGATGGCGCGACCTGTCCAATGTTGAGTGCGAACTTCTCCTGAAGGTAAAACGACTTTTTGTTCGCGAGAAATAAAGGGATATTTAAAAGGATTACGCTCAATATCAGGAATCAGCGGCACAAGAGATTTATTTCTCAAATCCTCTTGAGTTACGCCAAAATACCGACAGTAAGCGTCATTAACAAAAGTCACCGTGCCATCCAGCGCAAAACGACAAATAAGTTCAGTTTGATCCTCAACAATAGCCCGATACCGAGCCTCACTTTCCCGGAGTGCTGACACAGCCTTTGAGCGCTCTTGATGCAGCGAAATAGCTGATGCTGCTGCCCGTAAAAACTCAATTTCTGACGCAGACCAAGCTTCTGAACAATCGCAATGTTCAAAGCCGAGACAACCGAAAAACTCCCCATTAACTGTGAGAGGCAAAAGCAAAATTTTGACAATACCCAGTGGCTCTAAAATGAGACGTTCTTCCGGGGGAAACTCAGAGGCAGACCCCGCAATAATCTCGCCTTTTGCTAGCATTTCTACCCACCGAGAAGGAAACAGACATAAAGTAGAAAATAAACGATTAGAATCTTTTATTTTAATTTTTTCTGCTTGACTTTTTTCTTCATTAGCCCACCATTGGGCATAGACAATCGGCGCTTGATGAGTTTCCTCTCCTAACAGAGTGCCTGCCATATTCCAGCAGTTTTCGACGACATAAACACGGCTGGCACCGGCAGTTTTTCCCAGCAGTTCTACAATTTGGTTGTAGCAGTTGTCATCACTGTTAAAAGCTAGCAATCGGCGCTGTACTTCTACCAGTGCTGCCAAATGTTGGTTTGCTTGACTTAATTGTTGCGTTAATTGCCGTGAACGCAAACCGGCTCTTACCCGTGCCAGTAACTCCTCCGGTTCAATGGGTTTAGTCAAAAATTCATCTGCCCCAGCATCTAGCCCTCTGACGCGATCAGACACCTGTTCCCGTGCGGTTAGCAGAATCACAAAGGTTGTGGCCAGTTTTGGATTAGTTTTCACCCGCCGGCATACTTCCAACCCGTCGAGACGGGGCATCATCCAATCGCAAATCATTAAATCGGGATGCCATCTGTGGACTTCGAGTAAGGCTTCTTCTCCATCACCAACGACCCTAACTTCACAATTTTCACGCTCTAGTAAGTGCCGCAAAACTAACTGAATGGTCAAATCATCATCAACTACTAAAATCTTAGACATATCAAATAAATAGTTTATTAAATTCGTTGTTAATTTTTTTATTTTTCAAGAATAAAAACTAACTCTCGTTCTTAATTGAGGTGAAATACATTTCAATAAAAGCTTCAATTTATCAAAATCAATTATTAAATTTAATAAAATTTCAAAAGTTAGAAATAGCGTGTGTTGAGGCATCTGACGCTATAGCTGGGCAGCAACCTCGCTGATTGAGGATAAATCCATCTCACAGCCACTTGCCATCTCATGAGCCGTTAAAGCAATAATTGCTGTATGTGTCGGCCTCTCCTTTTTCTGGCGTGTAGTTGTCGCATTGCTTTCTAGTTCAATACGTGCAATTTATTCAGAATAACTTGCTGGTTGATGGGGTGGCCTTTTACGACCAAAAACTTTGCAGACGTTGCCGGCAACTCTAGCCAAATGGTAGTCATGCCAACTTTTCCCTGGCAGCATTTGAGCAGTCTGCGGCGTCTCAAGTAAAGTTCCCCAAAATTGTGGGAAATAGCTCCCTAACTGGCGAGTGCCGGCCTGAGCATCGGCAATAAACAGCCTCGCAGATGCAAAATTGCCTGAATTTTCAACCGCAACCGGCACCGCCACTGTCCTGCACGCCGAGGCAACCACAAAGTGAGATTAATGAGAAACTTCGGGAACAAGTTGCAACCGTCCCAAAAATTGGGGGGAAATCCTGAAGTGAAGGCTGCCGGCTTAGCGCTAGAAAAATGTCAAGATAAGATTGAAGGGAACAGTGAAAGATAAAAAGCCCATGAGTGCTGAAGTTTTGGTTGAGAAGAAAAAGTTAAAAACACCCCCACTGGACATTCACTATCTAGGGGATCGGGCATTACGCCAAAATGCCAAACGGATTGCCAAGGTAGATCGGGAAATCCGCCAGCTGGTAAAAGAAATGCTACAAACCATGTACAGCGCTGATGGCATTGGTTTGGCAGCACCCCAAGTGGGGATTCAAAAACAACTGATTGTGGTGGACTGCGAACCGGATAACCCAGCCACACCGCCTTTGGTGCTGATCAACCCAACGATCAAGCAGTACAGTGACGACGTTTGTCTGTTCCAAGAAGGCTGTTTGAGTATTCCTGGGGTTTACATGGATGTCAAACGCCCAGAAATGATTGAAGTGGTCTATAAAGACGAACAGGGGCGTCCCCAGATGATGATCGCTACAGAGATGTTGTCCCGCGCAATTCAGCACGAGATGGATCATCTCAACGGTGTGCTATTTGTTGATCGGGTAGAAAATCAGCTAGCGCTAACTGAGGAACTAACGAAGCATAAGTTTTCCCATCGGGCTGTTAAACCTGTTGCCTTGTAAAGGGTCTAGGCATAAGTGCAACGTGCAAAGTGAGGATTGTTTGATTTGTCTGTTGTCAATGAGGGCATTTTTCACTTTGCTTTGACTTGTTTCTCTTTTTCCAGAATTTTCTTGGCAACCTAGATGCGGTAGGCTCTTGATAGTCTTGTGGTTTTAGCTTGTGATGATGACAGGAACTCCTAAAAGTGCTTTGTTTCTAGGTGCGTGCTGTGTGGCTGCGATTGCTGCTGTGGGTTCGATTTTTGAGCTGTCTTCTGGCCACCCCCAGTTAGGGAGTTCAGTCACCGGCATTATTTTGGCAATTAGTGTGCCGGCGGTGGGGTTACTTTTTTATGCGGCTGTGCGGGACGCGAATGCCAACCAATAAACTGGGAAAACTGGAAGGGTTAAACGTGAAGCGTGAGATGCAAGTATTTCACGCTTCACGCTTTGGTTCTGTTGATCGCAGCATTTCATAGGAATGACCGGCAACCCGAAATATCGTGTATTTTTGCGCCAGCTGAACACGACTGTGGCAGCCGGCACACAACCCTTCCTCTACCCCCTATCTGAGACACAGCCGGTGGCCATCGGGCGAGAACCCAGCTGTGAAATTATCTTGGATTCAGGAGTGTATGGCGGTGTGTCCCGGCGTCACGCCACAATTGGCTATCAGCCCCAAATTCAAGCCGGCTCAAATTCAGGTGGGTGGCAAGTTTGCGATCTTAATAGTGCGAATGGCACATATATAAATGGCCAGCGCTTGCAGGGATGCCGGTTTTTGCAAGCCGGCGACCGAATTGCCCTGGGTGTCAATGGCCCAGAATTTATCTTTGAGTCCACACTGGTTACGCTTCAGCCGGCAGGAAATGTGGGGAATGCCGGCACCAATCAAACAGAGGCAGTCACCTTAAGCCAATTATTTCCCATTCTCTCAACAGGCCGGGAATTGAGGAGCAAAGCTTACTTGGTGCCGGCGACGGTTACCGTTACCTTCGTAGTGTTGCTATTTGCTGCAATTGGTAACTCCCCGGCGTTTAACCTGCTGCTGGCAGCTTATTTGGGCGGTGTGGCGTATTACTTTGTCTATCAACTGTGTGGCAAGCACAAGCCTTGGTGGTGGCTTTTAGGCTGTTGCTTTTTGACGATAGCAATCCTGCTAAGCCCCATCCTGACAGGCTTTGTTGTGGTATTTCGTGAGATTCTGCCTGGACGTTTGCCGGCAGCCAATGAGTCGCTGAGCTTCATTTCGCTATTAGTGCGAATGTTTTTTGGTGCCGGCTTGATGGAAGAATTGCTCAAAGCGCTGCCGGTGTTAGGGGCTGTTCTCATCGGTTATTGGCTGCGATCTCCCTGGCGAGAGCGTTTGGGAGTCTGGGAACCCCTAGATGGCATTTTGTTGGGAACGGCTTCTGCTTTAGGGTTTACCCTGTTGGAAACTTTAGGGCAGTACGTTCCTGAGATTATTCAAAATGTCACCCTGCAAGCCGGAAAAGACTTAGGGGAACTGGCGGGATTGCAGTTACTCATTCCCCGCATTTTAGGTTCTGTCGCCGGCCACATGGCTTACAGTGGCTATCTGGGGTATTTCATCGGTCTGAGTGTCCTCAAGCCTAATCAGCGCTGGCTAATTCTGGCAGTGGGCTACCTCACAGCCGCTGGACTTCATACCCTGTGGAATGCGACCGGCTCCATCAGCGTGCTGGTATTAGCCTGTGTGGGGATGGTTTCCTACGCTTTTCTGGCAGCCGCTATTCTTAAAGCGAGGGCACTTTCTCCCACTCGCTTACAAAATTTTGCGACTCGCCTTTCTGGGAAGTGAGTCTTGAGTTGGGGAGTTGGCAGTATCTGAACCGTGAGTTACCAAAACAGATATAAGTGAGAAGGTAGAGCGATCTAATTTTTTAGGCTTTATGCTTGGCTTTCTTCTCACTTTCCTCGCTTCATTTTTCAGTTTGTAATTTTGTCAGAGCGTAACGAGCCACTGCTAAAGTGATGCGAGCTTGTTCGATTTCTGATAGCTCTGCCCAAGGTACAGGAGGCGTGCAAGTAAGGGTTGATTCTACACTGGCGACTTCGCTGCCGCGCATGGCGTAGGCGATCGGTCTAGCTAACACCTGTAAATCTTCTTCTGCCCAGTGAGGTAATAACTGCTGCACGCAATGTACGAGCTTTTCGGCAACAGAAAGGTTGCTTGAGAGCAAATGCTGGGCTTGGTTGGCGATGGTCTCTAGCCAGCTTGCCGGCAGATAGGCTGCAAATTGCTGCTGCAAATCGTTGCCAAGTGCGCTGAGGGGTTGCATAGACTTGCTGCCGACATTTGCGACAGGCCACAATTGCTCTAGTTGAGTGTACAAACCTTGGGAACGCGCCTCCACTTCGTCTGCCGGCCAATCTTCAAGCACAAACTCTTGTTCTAAAGCTGCCAAGTAGGTTTCTGACTCAGGGGATGCTAGATTCCACGGATAGGTCACGTCAGCCAGTAGGAGCGCTTCTAACAGCTCTAGCTGAGCCTGCGATTGAGAATCCTGGTAATTTTCAGGCCGAATGCGTTTATTTGTCATAAATGGCTGCTATGTGCGTGAAAGGATTAGCCTCGGTACGGGTAGATACACCCTCAGTCCTTCCCGTTCCGCAATAAAGGGCACTTTACCCCAATCTGTTTAGGTTTGAATAGATGATTGAGGAGAGTCAATCACAAAATCCCACGTTTGACCTTGGGAACTGCCAAATTTTAGCTGAACACCCGATTGCAGTGGGACTTCCTGATGGTGGATTTTTTGCCAACCTGCCGGCAATAAAATGAGCGTGCCATAACGAGAAAAATCACGCAGAAAGTAGGTGGGTGACGGATAACCATTTGAGGCGGTATCGCGGCAGAAGATTTCGGCGTGTCTTTGAGATACCCAGCGCTCTTGAATGACCAAGTCGTTCTCCCAAAGCCGGCCTACCCGCATTAAACCACCGCGAATTGGCCAAACTTTGTCAAGCGTACCCACGGGGCGCAAGAACGCTCCCGGCATAGATTGCCCAATCCAGGTGGTAGAGTTTTTGGGAAGTTCTGTACAGACTTCATCCACCGGCTCGATCAGTTCGCCGTGAAACTCTGGGTGCATATACAGCACCGGCAGCGTCCAAGCCGGCTGATTAAATTTATACAAAGTGAGTAACTGTTGTCTGGCAACTGCTGCCGCTCGATCAACCGGCATCCGTTCCGCCAAGGCTTGGGCAAAGGCTTGAATAAAGCTTAAGGCTTCTTGGTCGGCTATCGAGTCTCGCATGGCCAAAACGGCAGGGACGCCATGATGGATCAAGACCTCTGCTAAACTGCTGCGAGGGCTAGGCGCATGATTGTAGCGGTCGCTTTGAGCGCCCCAGCAAGCATTAAACACAGCTAGGGTAACGCGACTAGAAACTAAGACTTGTGCCAATTCTGTGCCGCTGAGGGTGGTGCCGGGACGCAACAGCAGTTGGCCACCAGCAGGAGCCGGCACCCCATGACCGGCATAAAAGAAGATATTGTAGTTGCCATTTTCCAGACGTTCGATTAATTCGGCTGGGGTTGGCTGGATGAGGGTATCGACTTGGCAAGGGACACTAAAAGTATCTTCGCCGGTGATATCGGCTTGGGGGCACTGTTCTAGAATTTGAGCAAGTGCGGCGGCTTCTTGTTGCAGTTGCAGCCGGTTTTGCTGTCCGCCAACCGAACCAAGGGCGTCCTCTCCTAAAACTAGCAGAATATTTAAGGACTGAGCCGGGTTACGGTTAGGTAGGGGGTCTACATCACTAACGGTGCGGCTAAACAGAAGCTGCTGGTTGAGAGAAATGGCCGGTTGGCCGGCTTGGGGTTGCATAATTTCCCAAGGCAAAGCAATTAATTCTGGATCGCGAATTTCCAGCCGCAGTCGCAGGGGTTTATCCTGTCCAATGGCAATGCCTCGGCTTTGGGCGAAACTGTTTTGAATAACGCCGGCAAACAGCCATTGCCAGAGGCTTAACCCCAGTTGTTGCATCAGGCGTGCGCTGTAACTGCTTGTTTGGCCGGCAGATGCTAGGGGAATGGCAGGAATTACTGTAGCCGACTGGGTGGCTGCAACCGGCAAGGGTATACTTTCCAAGGAAAATAGCTGTTGCCAAGCGTACCAAGTTTGGCTCAAGTCTGCCGGCAACATACAATCGTGATGGACGTATCCACCGGGATAAGGCGCTTTGAGAACCCAGATAGCAAAGTGTTCTGCCGAAGCAGTGGCTTTTAGGCGGGCGATGCAAATGCTGAGGCAAGGACTCTCAGACCGAGACATTCAATACCGGGGGTAAGAGGTTTTTTATCAGTCTATCTGTTCCATCGCCGGTTTGAAATTTCGCTCTTCAGGCATCTTGACTAAATTATCTGATTTTTGATTGGCTTTTTAAAAGTTATTGCTATTAATTATAGCGTTTCTCAAATAGATGAAGTACAGTAACAGCAGTGAGTAAACCAATTAAGAAGGTCTTGAGAGGACACTTGTTGGTAGGCTAGTGTAATCGCTTCATCCAAGGCTCGATAAGTTCTTGCTCCTATCGTCCGCAATATCCCTTTGATTTTTGACCAGCAATTCTCGATGGG
>NZ_JACJOU010000029.1 GCF_014695725.1 Microcoleus sp. FACHB-672
TAACCAATCCCTGATGGGGAATCATGGTTCCTTTGGGTTTGCCGGTGGAACCTGAGGTGTAAATAATATAGGCAAGATTGGAAGTATCGGCTATATTAACAGGATTTTCTTCGCTATATTGGGCAATTGTTTGCCAGTTTGAATCTAAGCAAACGACTTGTGCCGAATGTTGGGGAAAAATTTCAACTAAATGTGTTTGAGTTAACAGAACCGGCGTCTGAGCATCTTCTAAAATGTATCCCAATCGCTCAGAAGGATAGGCTGGATCGAGTGGGACGTAAGCGCCGCCGGCTTTGAGAATTCCCAAGATTGCAACCATCATTTCTAAGGATCGCTCCAGGCAAATCCCCACGAAAACTTCTGGCCCTACACCGAGCGAACGCAAGTAGTTGGCGAGCTGATTTGCTCTAGCGTTGAGCTGCCCGTAAGTTAGCTGTTTGTCTTGAAAAACTGCGGCTACAGCGTCGGGTGTGTGCTCGACTTGGGCTTCAAATAGCTGGTGAACACACTTGTCGTGTGGGTAATCTGTCTGCGTGTTATTCCATTCGATGAGGATTTGCTGCTTTTCTGCTGGGGTTAACAGTGGCAGCTCTGAAATCGGTTGCTCTGGATTTGCAACAATGCCTTCGAGCAAGGTTTGAAAATGCCCTAACAGCCGGTTAATTGTGTCTGAGTCAAACAGCTCGGCATTATATTTCAATTCCGCAATGACTGCTTGCTCCGTGTCCTTCACGCACAGCATTAAGTCACACCCAGCCGTGTCACTGTCGAAATTGATGGGGAGCAGCGTCAGTCCTGTACGCTCTAGTGTTTCCGAGAGTTTAGGATTGTCAAACGCAAACATCACCTGGAATAGGGGTGTCTGATTGGGTTGTTCCAATTGCCGCTCACCCACCACTGTCTCGAAGGGCGATTCTGGCTTGTCGTAAGCGTTTAAGGTGACTGTTTGCACACGCTCGGCTAATTCCAGAAAACTCGCATTTCCATCAATCTGAGTATGTAAAACTAATGTGTTGATGAATCCAATGAGTCCTTCGCTTTCAGTCCACTTGTGTTTCGGTGCGGCTGAAGCGACAACGATTTCCGTGGTGCCGGTGTAGCGGTAGAGCAAGGTTTTAAATGCTGCCAGCAGGGTAATAAACAGGGGGTGTCCTTGCTGTTGCGAGAGCGCTTTGATGTTGTGCGCGAGTGTCTGAGAAAGTGTGAGATGTTGAGATGCAGCTACAAAGCTGCCGAGTGCTGAGCGTGGACGATCTGCCGGCAAATCTAGTAAGGGGATGTTGCTATAGGGGGATTTCCCGCTCTCAAGCTGTTTTTGCGACTGTGTTTCGACTGTATTTGACTGCTGGCTCAGCATTTCGGGATGCGCGGGGGGGTTGCTGGCAGGAACAGATGGATTTACTTTGGATTGGGTCATTGTTGTTGATTTAGTTGCTAAAGCCTAAGTGAAAATGAAACGGGATGTAAAAATACAGCTCTTTTAATTAGCTAAAGGTTTGAACCCATTAACTAGGAGCCGGTGTTTTCCTTAAATCTTTTAAGGTTATTTTTTTAGAGATTCAAAGTTCCCTGATGCTTGAACACGCAGGCCACTTCCTCAAAGATGCGTTAAGCGATGGAACGTTTTCCAGAGTGCCTGTCGGATGCAGTCATCAGAAAAATCAATTATTGATATTCCGGATAACTTTCATAAATTTTTACATACCCTTTCTCGGAATTGCTAGCGCTTATACGAAATCTTTATAATAACTCAGCTTCAGGTTATCTAAATACTTAAGGGATTTAAGTCAAAAAGCTGTCCAAGAAATAGATAATCTGATTTTTTACCCCATATAATACTGCAAAGGGAAATCAAAGTTTATGAAGTTTCTATGAAGTTAATAAATGGTTAAGTGGTTATACGGTGATTATGTATCCGGCTTTGGAGGGAAGTTTAGTAAATTTGAGTTAAAAATAAATTATATAAATTTTAATAAATTAGTCAAAAATTTTGGCAGATGTAGGATATGATTATTTTTTCTCCTAGGTCATCTGTAGACTAAAGGCTCTAGGCTGCAAAAATTTTAGCATACCATCCGCGCAAAGGTTGCCTTCTCAACAGACTCAGGAGTCATTTTAAGCGCCTTTGTCAGGTGTTTGCTGTCAGTTACGCTTGACAAAAGGCTCACGACTAATGACAAATGGTTCAAAACAGTATTTTGTGGTGTCAGCCGCCGGCAGACTTAAAGCTATCTTTGAATGAAGTTCACATTTGGATTGCTGAACTCGATCTGCCGGCACAACAGATTGATGATTTGGGGGAAACGCTTTCAGCAGACGAGGGTGATCGCGCTAAGCGGTTTTACTTTGAGCGAGATCGGCAGCGTTTTATTGCCGGCAGAGGGATACTCAGAAATATTTTGAGCCGTTATTTAGCACTCGCGCCAAATCAAATAGAGTTTTGTTATGGAAAACGCGGTAAGCCGGCTTTGATGAATGAGCGGGTTTGTTTTAATTTGTCTCATTCACAGGGACTCGCTCTTTATGCAATCGTACTGGATCGGGTAGTTGGTATCGATCTGGAACAGGTGCGTTCCATGCCAGATGCTGAAGCCATTGCAAAAAGCTTTTTTTCCAAGCGAGAATATGCGACGCTTCAGGGAATGCCGACAAGTGAGAAACAAGCCGCTTTTTTAAATTGTTGGACGCGTAAGGAAGCGTTTTTAAAAGCAATTGGGGATGGATTATATAAACCGCTAGAGCAAATTGAAGTCTCCTTTCTTCCAGATGAGCCGGCTCAATTGTTGAGTATTGCCGGTGATGTTGAATCAGCCAGCCGGTGGTCTATTTTACATTTAATTCCATCTGCCGGTTATGTGGGTGCTTTGGCGATAGAAGGAGAGAATTTTAGTTTATCACATTGGCAGTGGTCGCCTGAGTAAAAATTATTTAAATAACTATAAAAAGTGTAAAATTTAAATATCTGTAAAAGCTTAACTGAAACGATTAAACTAAGTATTTACCGTTAAAAGAGCTGCTATCTTCCAAACAGTCCAACTAAAACTAATGAGCAATACACGTCTCAATACTCCTAGCGTCACACTCTACGCTTTTCATTGGAGTGATGAAATATCCAAAGGATCGCAACCCTATGCCGGCAATGTAGATCACCTTTGGCAGCGATGTGTTGCCTTGGGAGAACATCTGCAAATTCCCGCACTCCAATCTTTACCGAACGAACTTTTACAAGAAGAAAACAAACTTGATGAATTTACCGGCGATAAAGCAGAATATCTACCTTTATTAAACCAAGCTAATAAATCAGACAAAGAACCCTTTCTGCGTTTAAAGTCTGAGTCTCAGCCAGATTTGCTTGAAATCATTGGCGAAATTTATCCTTTAAAGATTCAAGATACCAATGCAGTTGATCTAACTCTTCGTTATGGGGAAACGGTAGAAGTTGACCAACTGAGCTTGCTCAATTCCAAAGGCTGCTTATTACCCAATTTTATTCAAGCTTCTATTGGACAAACGTTGCTAATCTTTGCTGAACCTTCTGATAATACAAAAGACTATAAAACGCTCGCTGATGCTTGCGTTGAAGCTTTTTTAAAAGATGCTGAAAAAACTTCTGTGAGTTTGATATCTGAAGGTCAATTATTTGGCAGTCCGGTCTTTGAATATAACACCGGCAGCGAAAAACCAGCGGATCAATGTCAGATTTTGGTATGGTTTGACTGTTACCCAACAACTTTAAGTTTAGGTGAACAAGCTTATCATTCAATCTTTATGCTGTTGTACTGCCGGCATAAAATTATTTTTGCCTATTACCAAGCGCGTTTATACTATCAGCAAGCGCGAGAACTTTACAACCAATTAGAGCCAGAAATTGATAACTTCGCTACCTCTCAAGAAGAGACGCTAGAAGATTTAAAACAACGTCTCAAGCAAATCCCAAGAAGTGCCTTTCAATATACCAAACTGTTGCGTGATATTGAAGATTACAATACCACAATTACAACTATCATTAAAAACTATCGCGCCAAGCTAGAAGAAATTCGCGCTCATACTCTACCAGAAGACAAGGTGGATTTTTTAGAAAATTTCTGTAATCGAACTAAAGAACTTCAAAATCAAATTCAAATAGATTTGCGTTATTTACAACCTGGTCAGCAATTATTTGAACAAATGATTGATGCGATTCGGGTAGTTATAGAAATCAACGCGCAAGAACAGGCAAAACATTCTGAAGATGCTGAAAAAGAACGAGATCGCAACTTAAAAATATGGGTTGCTGTTGTTGCTGCCGGCTTTGCTGTTAGTGTTGTCTCCTCTGCCGTCAACCCCCGACCAATTGAATCGATTCTTAATCAACCCCATCCAGATGGTACAATGCCTTGGCCTGTAACGGGTTTAACTTACAGCGTACTTGATATTATACTGCACTTGTGCTTGGGTTTGGCTTTAGCACTGCTGTTGCGTCCCGTGATCGCTCGTTTGGTGCCAAAATCAAGAAATTAATCATCAAACTGAACTTTAGACTAAAACTGGTATTAATTTAAATTAATATAAAGTCATGTTCAGCCGGCTTTGCACTGCCTTTCGACCTATCTAGCCTGTGGGATGAGTGCAATCTACGCGGATAGAGGAAGATAACAGTAAAGCTGAACGGCGGCAGTTAATATCTGAGACATAGACTAACGTGTTATAAGCTTGCCAAAAAATAACCAACCTAACCAGAAAATATAGTGAAGCGTGACAATTGTCCAAAACTCAAACTGATAGGATTTCTTCCTGCTTTTATGGTGAAGCCTTCGTTGCGCGGCAAATCCTCCCAACCATCCACCCGCTAGTTCACACAGATGTAGCGTTGTCTCTGCGGTTCTCCACTTCCCTTGCTTTGCACGAGACTTATCGTCTGCATACAAAATAAAAGTTAATAGACTCATCGCAGGATAGAGAATCAAGGGAAGCGGATTAGCTGTGGTCAAAAGAAAATGAAGTGAGCCAGCCAAAGGCAAAATCGACAGAAGCAATAACTGCAATACTGGTAATGGGGATTTGGACTCACTATTAGATGCAGCTTTGTTATTAGAAGATGTCGAAGTTTGCTGACTTCTTGCTCCTAAAATAAAAGCGTTGCAAGCGCGAGCTTTGCCATCTTCAGCTATGGCATAGTAAAAAATTGTGTCCCCTACTTGTGGCCGGCGAGTCGAATCTTTCAGTTCAGAAATGTGCAAAAAAACTTCTTGACTTCCGTCGGCTGGTTGAATGAAGCCAAAACCTCTGTCATCTTTCCAGGTTGTCAGTTGCCCTTTATTGAAAGCAGCTTTCATGCAACAACCTCATATCTATAACCCCTTTGTAGGGTTCCAAACTGAGACAATGTTACAACAGACTACACTGCATAGCAAACAAACAAGCTCAAATGTGCCATACAGATGACATCAAAGTAGCTTGAGCTATGCCACCTCAGTGTCAATTTATCTCCTTAGTGCAACTCTGTAAGACTGAGTTAGATTTTCGTCGTCTCAACTCCAGTTCAAAATTTTTATCGGAAAATATTCTTTAGAGGTGAGGTTATCTGTTTTCCGGATAGCCTTTTAAAAAAAATTATCCGAGCTTTTTATAAACATTCGCTCTATTGCTTGAGGCGAATGTCCTACTTTGTATCAAATGAAAGAATCATATAATGCGTTAAACCGAGCCGGCCTAACCAATCTGCACCCATCGTGATGTTTCCCGCCTCAATATTTCCCGATTCCCGCATCAGTCGGCACACCACTGGATAAGTTGGCAGCGTGTTGCTCGTAATATTCTCCTCAATTTGAGACACAAATCCTGTATTTTTAGCTAAATCTTGGTAATCTCCCAAAGTGTAATGGCTATTAACATTTCCGTAAACTTGAGATACAGAATTTTTAACAAAAAGATCCATAAACTTAATGAAAGGCATCATAAAAGATGTTGGCACAAAATCGCAAATTGCCAGTTTACCACCGGGTTTGAGTACGCGCCGCGCTTCTTTGAAAAATCGCTCACGGCTGGGAAAATGGAAAATGCATTCCACTGCTAAAACCACGTCAAACGACGCATCTTCAAAAGGCAATTCACAGGCATCGCCTTGGACAAAATCAATCTGATTGCCGGCGCGAGGTTGCACTTCTTTTCTTGCTCTTTCTAGCTGGCGTTCGTCAATATTTAAACCAACCAGTTGGACATTAGAAAACCGCTCATTAAGGCTGGCAATTGTGCCACCAAAGCCGCAACCGCAGTCAAGGATACGCAATCCATCACCCACGCTGCCGCTATCACACACGCGCCGGCACAAACGTTCAGCCGCCTCTGCAAAATCTGCTACTGAACCATCGGCAGCGTCAGGGTTTTCCCAGTAACCCCAATGGACATGACGGCCAAAAGCTTGAATGGCGTCAGGATTTCCTTTGCGAAGTTGCTCAAGCAGCTCATCAAAATAAGGCAACTGAACGTTTGTTTGGCTCATGTGTTTTTTATGTGCGGGCGTAGTTTAAATGCGAAGGTAAGTTACTATTTTTTTAATAGCAACATTACGATTAATTTATCAGATTAGCTAACCGTAAGAACAGCCCGATAGCGAACTTTATTGCTACGGACTTTGTCCATCGCTTCATTAACTTGTTCTAAGGGAAACGTCTCGATAATTGGCTCAATTCCAAAGCGAGCGGCAACGTCAAGCATCTCAGTGATAATCGCGCGACCTCCGATTAGAGAACTCATGACTCTACGACGTTTAGTAAGCAATGACCACAAGGGGATTGAGAGGGGTTCCTCGGGTACTCCCACCACCGTTAAAGTGCCATCGGAATCCAGATATTCGATGTAAGCCGACCAATCGAGAGCAGCGGGAACGGTACTGATTAAGATATTGAATTTTCGGTCGAGTTGCGGAGGTGAACTGCCGGCTGGTACAACAATTGCATCATGTGCGCCTAACTTACTTGCAAACTCAGCTTTATCATCAGAAGTGGTAAAAACTGTTACCCGGTTGCCCAATTTACTTGCAAATTGCACAGCCATGTGCCCCAGTCCTCCGACACCGATGACCCCAATTTCTTGACCTGAAGTCATGCCGGCATATCGCAAAGCCGAGTATACAGTAACTCCTCCGCACAATAGAGGGCCGGCTGCTTCAGTTTTGATGCCGGCTGGAATCGGAAAAGCAAACCGAGAATCTACCCGTAAATAATTAGCAAAACCACCATAACCGCTGATAATTAACCCTTCATTTTTATCGCATAGATTTTCATCTCCCCTGAGACAATCACGACACTGTAAACAAGCCGAACCTTGCCAGCCTACTCCAACACGATCACCGGCTTTTAAATGCTTAACTTGGTTGCCTAACTCTACCACTTCCCCAACAACTTCGTGGCCCGGAACTACGGGATAACGGGAGTTTCCCCAATCATTATCAATGACGTGAATATCTGAGTGGCAAATACCGCAAGCTAACACTTTGAGAATGCAATCATACCCTTCGGGCGAATCCACTTCCAAGGTAAACGGTTTGAGTTCCGCGCCTTTTTCATGGGCTGCCAGTGTTTGAATTTGCATAATTTGTTATCCTGTGCGATTGAATTTTTTCCCTAACTAATCGGGAGAAAGTCCTTTTGAAGCGAGCCACTCCCGATTAAACAGCCGAGACTGGTAACGCGAACCGCCATCACAGAGTACGGTTACAATCGTATGACCAGGACCCATTTGTTTCGCTAATTCTACCGCAGCGGCGATATTAATTCCTACCGAGCCTCCCATAAATAAGCCGTCTTTCTTGAGGAGTTGATAAATCACTCGCACGGCTGCATGATCGTCAATTTGGATGGCATCATCAATGGGAACTCCTTCCATATTGGCGGTGACGCGACTGTTGCCAATGCCTTCGGTGATCGAGCTGCCTTCAGTATGAATTTCGCCGGTTTTAACGTAGCTGTAGAGTCCGCTACCCATCGGATCGGCTAATACATTTTTAATCGCCGGCTTCTTTTCTTTGAGGAACATTGCAACACCGGCAAAGGTTCCTCCGGTGCCGGTTGCTGTTACCCAAGCATCAATTTTACCGGCTGTCTGTTCCCAAATTTCCGGGCCGGTTGTTTCATAATGCGATAGTCTATTTGCTAAATTATCAAATTGATTTGCCCAGATGGCATTTTCCATTTCAGATGCCAATCTGCCGGAGAGTCTTACATAGTTATTGGGGTCTTTATAAGGAACTGCCGGCACGGTTCGTACTTCCGCACCCAGCGTTCTTAATGCGTCTATTTTCTCTTGAGATTGCGTGTCTGGAATTACAATCAGGCATTTGTAACCCTTGGCATTGCAGATGTGCGCTAAACCGATGCCGGTGTTGCCGGCGGTTCCTTCGACAACGGTTCCCCCTGGTTTCAATAAGCCTTTTCTTTCCGCATCTTCAATAATATATAAAGCTGCCCGATCCTTCACCGATCCACCTGGATTGAGGAATTCTGCTTTTCCTAAAATTTCGCAGCCGGTTTCTTCACTAAAGCTGTTGATCCGAATTAGCGGTGTGTTACCGATGGTTCCGACGAAGCCAGTTTTGATATCCATTTTGTGTTTTCCTAAATTGTTTTCTCTAAAAATATTAATTGATTAAGCGCTTAAAATTACAAAAAAAATTGGCTTAACAAAATCGCGAATTTTCTGTTACCAAACTTTGCTCATATTTAAAACAAATCCTGGCAAAGCCGGTTCTGCGCTAACAGTATCGGGATTTTCTAAACATTCCACCGGCATTCCTGGACGGTAGATGTAGACTTGCCGGTGTTTGCGGTCAATCAACCATCCTAGCTGACATCCAGGTTCCTTCATGTATTCTTCCATTTTTTCCTGCAACGGTTTCAGGTTGTCAGAAGCTGAACGTAATTCAAGGACAAAATCTGGGCAAATTTGTACAAATTTTTCTTGCTGTTCTTCTGATAAAGCGTTCCACCGCTCTAGCTTCATCCACGAAGCATCAGGCGACTTATCACCCATTGATAACTTAAATCCACTGTTGGAATCAAAACAGATCCCTGTGCCATCTTGCTCTGCCCAAATTCCAAGCTGTACAGCAATATTGAAATTCCGATTGCCTGTAGTTCCGCCGGTTGGAGGCATAATTAGTAATTCTCCAGTTTTATTGCGTTCGATGTTTAAATCCCGGTTAATCTGACAGAACTCAAAAAACTGGTCATCTGTCATTTGCAATTCGGGTGGCATCCGCAACACAATCGGAGATGAAAGCATGATGATTCCCTCAAATTTATGATGAGCTGGCTTAGGAGCAATCGAGGCTACCGGCTACAGAACAAAATAAAAATATTGCGGGGTGAGCAACGCCCACCCTACAATATTTTACTTTGGTTAAATCGGCACGGGCATTGCCCTATGACCTATTTGTTCGGCTGAGGAGTCATCCGCAAGTAAGGCTTCAAGGGGGTGTAGCCTTTGGGGAATTTTTGCTTCAACTCTTCTGGATCTTGGATAGAAGGGACAATCACACAATCCTGGCCATCTTTCCAGTTGGCGGGAGTAGCAACGCTGTAGTTGTCAGTTAGTTGCAGTGAGTCAATCACCCGCAGGATTTCATCAAAGTTGCGCCCTGTGCTAGCCGGGTAGGTGAACACTAGACGCAGTTTCTTGCTGGGGTCAATGATGAAAACCGAGCGAACTGTTAAGGTATTGTTGGCATTGGGGTGGATCATGTCGTAAAGGTCAGAAACCTTCCGATCTGGATCTGCCAAGATGGGGTAGTTGAGGGCTGTCCCTTGGGTTTCTTCAATGTCGCCCACCCAGCCTTTGTGAGATTCAACATCATCCACGCTGAGAGCGAGCGCTTTAACGTTACGCTTGTCAAATTCGGGTTTCAGGCGGGCGACTTCACCGAGTTCGGTTGTGCAAACCGGCGTGAAGTCTTTGGGGTGGGAGAACAGCACCACCCAGCTATCGCCAGCCCATTCATGAAAATTAATGTCGCCGTGGGTCGAAGCTTGAGTAAAATTGGGTACGGTATCACCTAAGCGCAGGGTCATAGCAGCGTTCCTGTGGTCTGTTTAAGAGCTATAGATCGATCTACTTGGGCATCATGCCATAAAACCCCGGTTATCCGATAGGATTTTAGCTCTTTTTTACAATTCATCACTCCATCTAAATTTGTTGTATTAACATGAAAACTGAATATCAGTGATGATGTTTATTCTTTCATAAAAAATTTAGCCGTGTTTCAACTACTGTACGTCCTGATTCAAGCTATCCAGCCGTTTTTGGTGCCGATTTGCTTTGTCTGCGCTTGGACTGTGGTGATTATTGCCGGTTGGAGCTTCTACAGCGCCGCCGTTGATGGAATGTCTAGGGCTAAGCGTATGCACCAAATTCCTTGTGCTAACTGTGTATTTTTTACCAATGACTACCGGCTCAAGTGTCCAGTGCGCCCTACGAATGCGTTAACTGAGGATGCAATTGGCTGTCCCGACTACCGGCCAACCATGCACCTGAGATACGGAATAGAGATGGAGGAGTAGGGCTGAGTGCTGAGTGCTGAGAAGGGGAATAATGCCCCATGCCCCATCCCCCTAACTAATATCAAGCAAGATTTTCAAAACACCTCTGTGCTGGGCACGATCAAAGGCTGTGAGGGCTTCATCTAAAGAATAATGGGCGTGGATCAGGTGCTTAACATCCACGGCATTTTGTGATAGAAGCTGGAGGGCTTGAGGAAACGGGCCACATCGGGAGCCGATGAGGGTAATTTCATCGACCACTAAAGAAGAGGCATCGAAGGTTAGGTGGCCGGCATAGGTGCTTTTAAGGACGAGGGTGCCGCGTGGACGTAAGGCGCGACGGGCAATTGCAAATCCTTCTGGGTTGCCGGTGCATTCAACGGAGATGTCAAAGGTTCGGTCTGTGACGGCATCGGCGAGGCCGGTTTTGATACCGCGAGCCTCCAAGTTTTGGAGTTTATCACGATGACGCCCGATTACTAAAAGGTCACAACCGGTGAGAGCGAGTGTCTGCGCCACCAGTTGCCCCAGTTTCCCATCCCCTACAACCAAAACTCGGTGAGCGGGACGCACCGGCACCTGTTGTTGAATTTCCAAGGCAGCAGCCACCGGCTCTGTAAACGTAGCAACATCTGTGGCAACATTATCCGGTACGGGATACAAGTTCTGCGCCGGCAGCGTTAGATACTCTGCAAACGCACCGTGGCGGTTAACGATGCCAAGGACGGTACGGTTTTCGCAGTGGGTGGGTTGTCCACTACGACAGAAACGGCATTTGCCACAGACTGCGTTAATTTCTCCCACCACCCGCTGGTTCAATAAATTTTCTGGCCCTTGTTCCACCACACCGACAAATTCATGACCTAAGATGCCAGTGTAAGGGTAGTAACCTTTGAGGAGTTCGATGTCAGTATTGCAGATGCCGGCACGCAAAACGCGCACAAGTGCTTCGCCGGCAGGGGGTTCAGGAATGGGAAGGTTATCGCGCAGTTGCAGTTTGTTGTTTTCCAGCCAAAGTGCTTTCATAGTCAGGTGGGATCAGGTGTGAGGACAAGTCACTTTTATTCTATGGGAACAGCTAAGGCGATAAAGACGCCTTAATCTTTCGATTTAGATGTAACAACATCTTTACTTTGTGCGTCCACTAATAGAAATTGGGTGAAAAAATTCTAAGATGGCTAGATTGATTGATAAATTCGGGGCTTTTGTTGGCTTGTTTGTGTTGGTGATGCTTCTGGTAATTTGGGGAAGTCAGGAGCCAGGACAGGCACAAAATTCGACTTCTTCTAAAATGGCTGTTACATCTACTAACGATGGCTATAGTGAAATTTATATGGGGGCGGATGCCGGTTCGGGTTCAGTTAATTTAATGAATCCTTCAGCATTTGATCCATTTCCTGTTTGGCAACCCAACGAATCTGAAAAATAAAAGTGTTGCCGGTGGGGCGAGTTGAGAAAGTAAACCTAACAGTACGGGATGCCAGTTGGGTTTTGCTTTACTTCAACTCGCTCTATTTATTTTAGGTAAAATTTCTATATTTTAAAGAGAAAATCTGTTTCGTTAAAATTGATTCTCTGGAGAGTGGGCGGTAGAAGGTAATACTTTTAATATTATAGCGTTTCTCAAATAGATGAAGTACAGTAACAGCAGTGAGTAAACCAATTAAGAAGGTCCTGAGAGGACACTTGTTGGTAGGCTAGTGTAATCGCTTCATCCAAGGCTCGATAAGTTCTTGCTCCTATCGTCCGCAATATCCCTTTGATTTTTGACCAGCAATTCTCGATGGG
>NZ_JACJOU010000030.1 GCF_014695725.1 Microcoleus sp. FACHB-672
GTCGTAAGCATTGACTATTTTTTCTCGCAAATCTACTGAGTACGGTTTCATTATGATTCTCAATACCTTTAATGTTCCCTTGAGTGTACCTCATATCTCTCAAAAGCGCTGTAATTGGTTTACTCACTGCTGTTACTGTACTTCATCTATTTGAGAAACGCTATAATAATTATTGCTCTTACTACTCTATTTAACTTCTGCTTAGTCAAGGTAAAAGCGATAACAGCGGGTAGTAAAGTTCCAGATAGACTGTCTAAAGAAGGATATAACCAACCTAACTTGATGTATATCAGTCCTATAGAGCTAGCGATTGCTAAAGAAAGAAACGCTAAAATATATATCGGTGTACGACGTTTATAACTTGTTTGTTGTAAGAAACGCTTGTAGATAACGTAAACAAAAAAAGAGAAAGCTAAGCTCGTGATGCACCAAATGGGTGATAGTAAAGATAAAACAATGATAAATCCAGGAACAATTACACCTCCTGGTATCACTCCATAACGATCTCTATAAACTATCGATACAAAAGCACCAACATTCAGTGCTAATCTATGTATTTCAGGTGTATTCGGAAGCTCAAACATCAACTTTTTCTACTTCAATCGGCTCACTGTTAGCTGCTGTCTCAAGATTAAGCTGTTCTTCAAAGAAATGTAGAAGTAGTTCAGCTTGATCGCTATGGATGTTAACGGTTCCAATCAAAAGGATTTTTTCTGAATTTGCTTTTGAAGTAATTTGAGTTAAAAGCTGTGTGGCTGAAGAACCTTTAAATTTCGAGGAGTGTCCTAAGTTAATAACTCGCGTCTTATCCCGATCAAAGACTCTGTTAACTTCTTCTTCGTAATCTCCAAGAGTGACAACCCAATTAAACGCTAAATCATGAGCTAAATTTGCAAAAAGTTCTACTCTAGCAGGCCGGTCATGTCTATTGTTGAGGATGACAACTTTTTCATATTCTGGATATTGCTTAAATAGCTTGTGGCTGAGTTCAACGAAACTCTCACGATCGTTCACAGCAAAGAGATTTGCCCATGCAATTTGATACTGTTAAAATTTGATAAATTGAACGCTGAAAGCACCCGAATCGGCGACAGCATTCTGCATAGCTTTTAAGGCTTTATCTTTGGGTATTTTTAGCAACCTAGCAATTTCCTAACCAACGGCAATGTTATCTTCAATCGCAAAGTGAGAGAACCCTGCCAAATCACTCACATCTATTGTTTTTCCATCCGCAACAAGCAACAGGGAGTTGTTGCGCTTAGCGTTCTTCTTTAAAATCTTGAGCAGACGAGGTTCCGCTTCTGCTGTAATTAGAATGCCGTTTTCAGGAATAGTATTGGATAATGATTCAGCAATTTCTTCTAGAGTCTCTCCCATATATTCGGGATGGTCATAACGCACATTAGTAATAATGCCAATGTGCGAGCGCATGACCTTTTCTTCCAACCACTTTGCATAGACTGGATTCACTGCCATACACTCCAGCACTGCTGCTTCTGCTTTCTGCCGGCTAAAGTCCTTAACCATTTTGACCTGTTCGTTTACGTTTGGATATCCTTTGCGCCCAAAATCATAGTCTTGTCCGTCAGGACGCAAAATGCGAGCAGCACTACCTGTGGTTTTACCAAAGGTGTGGTATCCAGCCTCTCGAAACACCGCAGTAACATACCTAGTAACAGTGGATTTTCCTCTAATTCCATTCACATGAACTCGCCACTCAATCTTGTCTCGTTGCTTCTGAAAGTTTAGATAACCCAACTGAAGCCAAGCAATATATAAATAGAAAACTGTTAAGGACAGCAAGAATACAGTCATGAACGACCTTTTAAGACCTCACCAGCATAAGAAAAAAACAAAAACTTAAGCACATTCTAGTATGTAAAATCGCTTAAATATTTGGCTACTGCTTACGTTTATAAGAAGCGTAAAAGATTCTGTAAAGATTAGTTCAGCCAGATGAGGATTAATTAGTAAATTCAAAGTAGTTTTCAGGAAGTTGCTTATTACATCTTACGAAATCGTATTTTCTCTATACGATTTCGTAGTTTCTTTGTCTGTTGCTAATTTTACATAGGGCTTTAATATAACATCTTCCCTCTGCGGTTATATAAAAAGGTTAGATAGTGTCTAAAAAGTAACCATTTAGGGGGTTGAAAAATCGTAATTGAGAAAAAAGTAGAAGTTGGTAGGGTTGAATCAGTCGATGCAGGTTCACTAGCCAACTCTGGTTTACTCGAATAATTGGCGCAACTTTGGGGCAAGTTAGTCTATGAGCAGAAGTTAGGACGAAACATTGTCTTCCAACTTTTACAGCGTTAGTTTTGCTTGGAGGTTGTAATGATCCTTGACCACATGGGTTTTGATCATCAATGATTTTGAGCAGAGTAAAGCCTTCTATGTGCAGGCACTTGCGCTACTCGATATTGAGATTGTGGCACAAGGATAAGGTTGGGCAATGATGGGTCAGTTTGGCAAAGGACAATCTACATTGGTGCGTCGATGTCGTCTTCAACAGAAGATGCTTTTCGCGTTCGCAAAGACCCTGCACCCCTTAACTAGAGCTTGCTGCGTCGTTTTGCCCTCAACTTATTGCGTCAGGAACCCTCAAAGGGCAGTTTAGCGATGAAACGCTATAGAGTCGGACTCGATGACCAGTTCATGCTACAAATTCTTGCCCCTTTCCTTGCATCTGAGGAGGTATAATCTGAGCTATTATTTTGATGCATTTACCCTAACTGTTAAAGAGTAATATGCTGCCGGCAAAATTCCACAGCCGTTGCAACATCACTTGTTTGTTGCGGATACTCAATAGCCGGCCTATCTATCACCACCACCGGCACACCCAACTCACTCGCAACGATCCGCTTCACATCCTCACCACCGGCAACCCCAGATGCCTTTGTCACCACTAGAGAAATCTGCCACTGCTGCCATAGGGATCTCTCCAAATCCAACGAAACCGGCGGACGCAGCGCAATTAGGCGATCAGGAGTAAATCCAGCCGCCAAAGCTGCCTCTAGCGCCGGCACAGAAGGCAAAATCCGGGCAAATAGGGTGCATTTATCTTGCCAAGGTTGAAATAAAATTAGAGTCCGGTATCCGACAGTTAACAACACTCGCTGTCCTGTTAAAATTTCACTTCTTAACAGCGTGTCGAAACTGTCTAAGCTGGTGAAGATTTGAGAATTTTCTAAGCCAAGATCGGCACAATTTGGATTATCGGCGTGTGAGATTAAATCTAGCCTTGGGCGTTCATAACGCAGATAAGGGATTTGATATTGGCAAGCAGTCGCAATCGCAAGTTTAGAAACTTCTACCGCGTAGGGATGGGAAGCATCTAAAATCGCACAAATTGACTCAGTCTGCAAAAATTGCCCTAGCTGAAGTGCGTCCAACTTGCCAACCCGCACGCGCAACACTGGTGCCGGTGGGTACAAAGCCGTAGCTGCTTCCGTCGTTACAGAGATTGTACAAGGCCATTGCTCCTGAGCAATCCTATTTGCCAGAGTCGCACTTTCTTGAGTTCCGCCAATCAGCCAGATGCGACCATTATTAGAGCGAGTCAACAAACTATTTGCAGAACCCATCATCAACCATTATCAAAATCTGTCTATACCTAACGACAGACTATCCCCTACATCTGCGTATAACTAACAGTAAGCAAGATCTCGCCTACATCTGCGTATGCCTGCGGCACGCTGCGCTATCATCTGCGGTTAAAAAAATCTTAACCTTTGCAAAAACCTTAGCAGCAGAAGCGTGTCAAGAACTGCGGGCACAGAAGCAGAACAGAGAACTTCTTAAAATCGAGTTTTATACAATTGAAATAACTCACCCGGTTGCCGCTTAACGATCTGAGCACCGGCAGCTTTTATCGTTTTTTCCCAATCCGCTACAGGTTCGAGAAACACTTCAGCCCCCAGATAAGTTTCTAAAATCGCCCAATTTTCCGATAAAGGTGCCTCAGGATCGAGCACATCAAAAACAAACAAACCACCTGGTTTAAGCACCCGCTTAACCTCAGCCATCACCGCATCCCAATATTCGAGAGAGAAATAACAGCTAAAACCTGTAGCAATTGCCAAATCAAACTGAGCCGGCTCATATTTTAACTGGTGAGCCGGCCCCTGTTCTACCCCTTTAAACAATTTTGAATTAAGTTGGGGACCACGGGCATTTAAAGCCTCCCGTGCTACAGTGCTGATTTCTTGGCCGTAAAAATAGGCTTCCCAATCGCGCCACGGATAGATTAAAAAGCTAACACCACAGCCAACATCCAAGCAGCGTTGATTCTTTTGGGGTTGGGCAATTTCCCAGAAAGGAGAAACAATTTTAGCTTGTAAAGTACCGGCAGCCCACTCGTGAAAAATCGGCATCGCTTCAACTTCTGCCGGCAGATCGAAAGGTTCTTTTCGATACTGCCGGTTAAAGCGCAAAGCCACCTGAGACAATTGAGATTGCCAGTTGTCTGATGTCAGGCTGAAATCATAGGAACGTTCCGGCGGAATATCTTTACCGCCCTGAACCGGCAAATCGCGCTTTTTAGACATCACTTCATTATCGGCCCTTTAGTGCCTTCGTGAAATTCTTGCGATAGGACGGATTTGCCACCCACAACCCCGGCCACAACAGGGCTAACTTCACCCGGTTAGGTAGAGAGCGCTCAAAATTCGTGCGCTCAAACCCCTTCCAAAACTTCCACATCCCCACTCCATAACCTACTAGCAAGGCGAAAAAGATAAACTGACCCATAATTACAATCTATTCCCAGAATGACTAAAGAAATTAAGATTGAAAACATCAAGCCGAATCTGACCATCAGGTAAGAGTAGATCACAGCGAATAAGGCTTAAACCCTTCGCTGCAACAGCTTGACTACGCGGATCGACCTGCGGGCCGGTAATGGCCTCATGTTTTCGTTCAGGTACGCTAACCAGCGAATTTTAGCAACATTTCAAAGAAGCTTAGCTTCTGTTCTAGTTTATCCAGTTTACCCACCTGTCTGCTTGGGTCTGATTCCCAAACCGGAAAACTTTACACCGCTATATCCTTCTACAAAGGTTCGGCGTTGTTTAATGCCCAGCAACTCTAGCGCTTTCAACACGCAACTGTGCCACAGCGAACCCCCACTAATGTTTAATAAATATTAAAGATTAAGCATGATCTGATTCATACAGTCACACATTGGCCAAATCTCGTCCCCACAACGGCTGTAAATTCATCCGATAATCTATATTGAGGAGCGGCTGTAAAAGCCAACCTATTCTGAAGCAAGAGCGCATCTGAGTAGGAGCCTAGAGTTCTACCTCAGATGGAGACTAGAGAGCGACCATCCGAACGCGCAGAATTCGCCACGATGTAATGAAGCGTGCACACAGCTAAGGAGGAATTATGCGAGCAGTGCTAATGGCTGGAGGCTCAGGAACGCGGCTGAGACCGCTGACTTGCGATCTGCCCAAACCGATGGTGCCTATCCTGAATCGACCGATTGCTGAGCACATCATCAATCTTCTCAGAAGGCACAATATTACAGAAATTATTGCGACACTGCATTATTTGCCAGATGTCATGCGCGACTACTTTCAAGATGGCAGCGAATTTGGCGTGCAGATGACGTATGCCGTAGAAGAAGATCAGCCATTAGGAACCGCCGGCTGCGTTAAGAATATTGCAGAACTGCTAGACCAAACCTTTTTAGTGATTAGCGGTGACAGCATCACCGACTTTAATTTAGCCGCCGCGATTCAGTATCACAAACAAAAGAAGTCAAAAGCCACCATTGTTCTCACCCACGTTCCCAATCCGATTGAATTCGGCGTGGTGATTACCGATAAAGAAGGCCGGATTCGCCGATTTTTAGAAAAACCTTCCACGAGCGAAATTTTTTCCGATACCGTGAACACCGGCATCTATATTTTAGAACCCGAAGTTTTAGATTATTTGCCGGCTAATCGAGAAAGCGACTTTTCCAACGATTTATTTCCCATGCTTTTAGACCGAGATGAGCCGATGTACGGCTACATTGCAGAGGGATACTGGTGCGATGTCGGGAACCTAGACACTTACCGCTCCTCCCAGTACGATGGTCTGCATAACAAAGTCAAACTCGATTTTGCCTACGAAGAGCGCTCTGTAGGACTGTGGATAGGCCAAAACACTTATATCGATTCCACCGCTCACATTGAATCACCGGCTCTGATCGGCAACAACTGCCGGATCGGCCCTCGTGTGCAGATCGATGCCGGTACCGTGATTGGCGACAACGTCACCATCGGTGCTGATGCCGACATCAAACGCCCCATCATCTGGAATGGCGTTATTGTCGGCGATGAAGCCCATCTACGAGCCTGCGTAACTGCAAGAGGGGTGCGGGTAGATCGGCGGGCTCATGTCTTAGAAGGTGCCGTCGTTGGGGCGCTCTCAAGCGTCGGAGAAGAAGCCCAAGTCAGCCCCGGCGTGCGAGTCTGGCCCAGCAAAAATATCGAATCTGGGGCAACTTTAAACATTAACTTAATTTGGGGTCACGCCGCCCAGCGCAATCTTTTCGGCCAGCGGGGTGTCTCCGGACTGGCCAATATCGACATCACCCCAGAATTTGCTGTCAAATTAGGAGCCGCTTATGGTTCCACCTTAAAACCCGGTGCCAATGTCGCGGTATCGCGCGATCAGCGCAGTATCTCCCGCATGGTTTCCCGCTCCCTGATTGCCGGTTTAATGTCTGTGGGAACCAATATCCAAAACCTAGAAGCCACCGCGATTCCTGTAACCCGCACAGTTGTGCCCACCTTATCCGTTGCCGGTGGCATTCACGTGCGCGTGCACCCTGACCGGGCGGATTCCCTCTTAATAGAATTCTTTGATGAGAACGGCATTAATATCACCAAAGCCCGCGAGAAAAAAATAGAGGGGGCTTATTTCAAAGAAGACTTTCGGCGAGCACAGATTCATGAAATCGGCCACATGGCTTACCCCAGTCAAGTGCTCGATCTCTACAGCATCGCCTTTGAAAAGAATCTTAATAGAGAAGCAATTCACCACACTCGCGCCAAGGTGGTGATTGACTATGTTTATGCCGTTTCTGGAGCCGTGCTGCCGCAACTGCTGGCAAAATTTGGCTGTGATGCCGTGGTGCTCAATGCCAGTCTCAACCAAAGCGCACCCTCAACAGACGACCGGGAGAGCCTGCTCATTCAACTGGGCCATGTGGTGGAAGCGCTCAGGGCTAATTTTGGCGTGCAGGTATCTGCCAATGGGGAACAGATGATTCTTGTGGATGAATCTGGCAGCCCAATTCGTGGGGAAATGCTGACCGCGATGATGGTGAATATGATTCTGACCGCAAATCCCAGGGGAACAGTGGTGGTGCCGATTCACACCTCAAGTGCGGTTGAGCAAATTGCCCGCCGGCACGATGGTCGAGTGATTCGCACGAAAGCCAATCCCACAGCCTTGATGGAGGCGTGTCAGATGAATCCGAATGTGGTTTTAGGCGGCAGCGGCGAGATGGGCTTTATTTTCCCGCAACTGCATCCGGGGTTTGATGCAATGTTCTGCATTGCCAAGTTAATTGAGATGCTGACCTTGCAAGAGCGTTCCCTGGCCCAAATTCGCTCGGAATTGCCCCGCGTTGTTCATCGTTCCTACACCATGCGCTGCCCTTGGACGATTAAAGGGGCTTTGATGCGCCATCTGGTAGAAATCCACTCTACTGATAGTTTGGAGTTAGTGGATGGGGTGAAGGTCTTTGATCGGGGTCGGGATAATTGGGTGTTAATTTTGCCCGATGCCGGCGAACCGTTGGTGCACATCTTCGCGAACAGCAACAGTGCCGAATGGGTGGATGAAACCTTGCGGGATTACCGCAACCGCATTCAGGTGTTTATCACGCAAGAGTCGTGACCGGCAAGCCCATACTAAACTTGAGGTAAGGATTGATCTCTCAAAAAAGCTAATCGCTAGCCACTGCAAGAGGAACACGCTCGTTTATGAACAGCTGCATTTTGATGGCGGAAATTATTCAAGATCCGCAATTGCGCTACACCCCTGACAACCAAATCCCGATTGCTGAGATGCTGGTGCAGTTTCCCGGCAGCCGTGCAGAAGATCCACCGGCAACGTTGAAGGTGGTGGGATGGGGAAATTTGGCCCAAGAAATCCAAGAACGCTATCACCAGGGCGATCAGGTTGTAATTGAAGGCCGGTTGAATATGAACACGATTGACCGGCCTGAAGGGTTTAAGGAAAAACGCGCTGAGTTAACGGCTCAACGGATACACATCCTAGGGGCTAATGCCGGCTTCAGTTCTCCTGCCGCTCCTGCATCTGCCCCCAGCAACGTGGTTCCCTTGGGTTCGCGGACTCCACCCACTCCCGCACCTCGCTGGAGTGACGCCCCAACCGGCGGAGAGTCAAAGCCCTCATGGCAGCAATCTCCTGCTGGCAATACCCAAACCCCACCGCCGGCATCCCGTCCCGCTCCGATCCCTCCCACCCCTGAGAGCGATTCAGATTCTCCCCTTGATGAAATTCCTTTTTAGGGGAATCGGGCAAGGCTGCACCAACAAGAACAGTAGGAATGAGGGATGAAATGTATTTTTCCCCCTCTTTCCTATCCCCTTTAAAAAGACTCTTCTAAAAAAAAGTCCAACGGTTCCTCTTCCCAACAAGGCTCAGGCCATAACCAGTGCAGATGAATGCTAACATCTGCTTCAATTTCATCGAGATCCTCTCGCTCAAACAAGTCTGCCAAGGCAGTTGTGTCTCGTTCTCTCAAAGGTGATAGGGGTGCGGCGTAGCTGCCAATTCCTGCACCGGCACTGCTCAATGTGCTGGTTCGCGCCTCTGTCTCGCCTTGCGATTCTTTTCCCAAAAAGTTCCGCAAACGTCTGGCGGGTTTAGACGCCAACGCTCGCAAACTGAAACGAACTAGCTCAGCTAAAGCTGAGTCAACGCGGTCAATAGATTTACTCATAATTGGGGAAGGCTCTCAAAACTCGCCGCAGCACTGCTAAAGCAACTTTGCTGAGTGACAGCCGGCTTCAACATGGATTTTTAGGCTGGAAACAGTTGCTTCTTGCTTGTCTGCAATGCCGTTATAATCCGGATGTTTTTGTCCCAGATTCGACCACAGAAAAACAGATTTTCAACAAGAATTAACATCAAACTAAACGAAAGAATGCTATTGAGCCAAGAGCGCTCTTAACAACCTTACGTTTGGTGTCTTATGCAATAAAATTCCAGCCAGTAGATGCACCCTCCCCACACTGATAATCAGCAAGCCGGTTTAATGGCATTCTGTATCAGAAACTACTGGTACTCAGTGTTTGGGCAATTTTAAACAATCTTTAGACGCCATTTTACCGCAGATTAATTTTCAATTTTCAATTTTAGATAGGCTGTAAACGGGTAAGTCAATAATCAGACGGGATTTCAGCGATTTGCAGTGTGGGAATTTTTAGGGAATTTGCCGGCAGCCCCATCCTTAAGAAATTTGGGAGAACGAAGCAACGTTAAAATTCTTGGTTTGATTTTTAACCGGCTCCACTACTGTTAAAAAAATTTACACTCAAGCGTTTGACCTTTGCTTCAATCAAAACAATTGATCAAGCTCGTATTGCTCAATCAGTTGCAAGTCAAACACTCTGGCGAAACCGGCAGCCACCTCTTGACGCACCGAGTCTAGTTCAATGCTGGGAATAAATTGTGCCAAACTGCCCACCGGCTTATCGGGAATTCCGCAAGGAACAATGCGCTCAAATCCTTTTAAGCTGGGACACACATTTAAAGCAAACCCGTGCATGGTAATCCACCGGCTAACTTTAATGCCAATAGCTGCAACTTTGCGCCCTTCCACCCAAACGCCTGTCATGCCGGCAACGCGTTCGCCTTTAAGTCCATAAGTTTCTAAGACTTGGATTAAAACTTCCTCTAATTGGCGCAAGTACCAGTGCAAGTCCTGCTGGTGCCGGCGCAAATTGAGAATCGGATAGCCAACCAGTTGTCCTGGACAGTGATAAGTCACTTCACCCCCTCGCTCAACCCGGTGCACTTCAAACTCGGTGCCGGTGGGGTCGAATTTGAGAAAGTCCAAACTTGCACCTTGTCCTAGCGTGTAGACTGGCGGATGCTCCAGCAAAATCAAAACATCTTCTAACTCAGGGTTGTCGCGGCGTGCTGCGACCAGTGACTGCTGCCACTTCCAGGCAACCGAGTAAGGAACTTGTGCCTCGTTATAGAGCCAACAACGATAGCGCTGCGGCTCAGGGTGTTCGGTGGGAATTGGAAAAGTAGTCGAATCCATGAAAAAAAGCAAGAGGAATTTGACGTATATTCAGGCAAGAGTCAATAGAATGACATCACGATTTTTCAAGGAATGCAACAGATTTTGAAGAGAAACCAAAAGTCTCTGTTCACCAGAATACAAAGTGATAGGGTGTATGTAGGTTAATTTATCGAGGAGAGGACTTGGTTGGAACAACCCCTTCTTAATGCGCTGAGGAGAGCTGGTTGCAAGTAGAAGAATCTGCCCTGGTTGATTCATAACCCTTCAAGGTCGAACGCCTGAGGACACAAAAGAGCGACGCATCGCCGGTTACTACACTAAGCCGGACACCAAGCCAATCCTCTTACTCAGGGTGGCGCAAGCAAAGACAGACACAGCAAAAATGGGAATCAACCCCAACGCCTTGATAGCAGAGAATTACCAACATTCTCAGCTCCGGTTTTGACAGAAAGTCCCTGAAAACGGGCGACACCATTGGTCAAGGGAAGCGGTAATCTCCGCCCCGCTTTCCCCCCACACTGAAAGGATGAAGGATGAAGGAAAACAATTAATTCTACCTTCTGCCTTACACCTTTACCACAGATGGGGAATTCAGCGGAAAGATAGAATATGAAGCTTGTTATCCACGGCAAAAATATTGAAATCACCGATGCGATTCGTGAGTACGTCAATCAAAAGATTGAGAAAGCGGTGAGTCACTTTCAGAATTTGACAATGGAAGTAGATGTGCATCTGTCAGTAGCTCGAAATCCTCGGATCACCCCGAATCAAGCAGCTGAAGTGACGATCTACGCCAACGGAACGGTGATCCGTGCCGAAGAAAGCAGCGAAACCTTGTATGCCAGCATCGATTTAGTCGCGGATAAGATCGCTCGGCAGTTGCGTAAATATAAAGAAAAACGCCAGGATCAAAAAACGAACGTTCAACCAACCGCCACTGTGGAGGTTCCGGAACAAGAGCAAGTGGTGCCCGATCTAATTGGTGATCGCACTGCCGAACTTCCCAGCGAAGTGGTGAGGACAAAGTATTTCGCCATGCCGGCAATGACGATTGCTGAAGCCTTAGAACAGCTACAGGTCATCGATCACGATTTCTATATGTTCCGCAATGCCGAAAGCGGCGAGATTAACGTCATATACGAACGAAAAAACCACGGCGGTTATGGGGTGATTCAACCGCGTAACGGCAATGGCCATACCAATGGTAAAAACGGAAAGACCGCTCACAGCAATAGTGCGAATCCGGAAAAGTCAAAATCTGGGCAGATATAAGGTCTAAGTAAGCAGCCGGTAATGCCCGCTCGATCAGCGCAGATCGGGCATTGCCGGCCTCATTTCAAGGCTTACAAACATAACGGACAATTTGAAACAATTTAATCATAAAGCCGGCTCAACATTAACCTCTGCTAGTCGCGATTAATACATAAACGCATATCAATCTTAAGTCAGACGAGCGCTAAGGCAGACAAGTATTAAAAGCAAACGATTTGAATATCTAACAGATCGATTCTCAAGCTAAGAGGAAGATGAGTTATGCATGAAATTTCAGACGAAAACGCAAAGGCGGCACACAAACACACCAGCTTGTCAGAAAAACATGGCAAGTCCGTCGAAAACTGTGGGAACGCTATCAAGGATCTGAGCAAGGGCACAGAAGAAGAGGGAAAGTTAATCGAAGAATACGGTAAGACAATACAGGAACACGCTCGATTAGCCCAAGAATTCGCTCAAGCAATCCCAGAAAACAAATCAAACTCCACAGAACTGTACGTGAAATCAGTAGAGGAACACTCTGAAGCTGCACAATTACACGCGGATGCCGTTAAGGAGTATTTAAAGGTAGCAAAAGCGTATATAGATAAAACTCGTAGAGACTTAGAAAGTATATAAAACTCGTAGAGACTTAGAAAATAGATTTTGATTGACACTTATTGCCTTTAACTTTGGCAATCGCAAATGCACCAGAGGTTTAAGTTGGCGCATACAAGCACTGGTTTACTCCAAACAAGAAGCCAACTCACTTCTGAGTACACAATTGTCAATTACTTCTAAAAAGAGAAGCGAAAAGAAAGAAATAAATTTTTCACTTCTCGCTTCTGCTTACTTCTTAATGGTTCCTAAACTTGGATTTGTCGCAACGTTTTCAGCGACTCCTCAATGTGAGCTTTAAAGTTCATCTGGGAGTTAAAGATATGCTGCACAACACCATCGCGATCAATGACATAAGTCACTCTACCCGGAAGGATTCCCAAAGTTGACGGGACGCCGTAAAGCTTCCGCAGCAGGTTGCCGGCGTCGCTTAGCAGCGTGAAAGGGAGATTGTGTTTGGTGGCAAATTGCTGGTGAGACGCCAGGGAGTCGCCGCTGACGCCAATCACCTCAGCACCGGCATCTTTAAACGCTTCGTACTTATCGCGGAAAGCGCAGGATTGAGTCGTACAGCCTGGGGTGTCGTCTTTGGGGTAAAAATACAGCACAACAGCCTTTTTGCCTCGGAAATTCTGGAGGCTGACAGGGGTGCCGGCTTGAGAAGGTAAGGTGAAATCGGGGGCAGTGTCTCCAACTTTAACTGTCATCGCGCCTCGCTACTACTCAATCTGAGTAAGATATTAACTTTTGTTATGCTACCGCGATTCGTTAGACGCTTGCCAGCAAGAAAGCGTTTATAAATTCCCAAGTGCTGGCGCGACTTTACAATGAATTCTAAGCCAGAAATCGAAACCTCCCATCTTTCTAACCCCACATCCACCTCTAGACGTAAGGTTGGATTGAAAAACTCAACAAGCACATAGATTTGATGGACAAAGCGGGCGTGCAGTATCTAATGTGTCAATCCTGATTATGCTCCTGCACTGAAGTGATAACAAGAGGGGTAGGAGATAGAGCGGATAATGGGTTGCGCCCTTGGTTTATTAAAACCTTAAAGGAAAATAGACCACACTAAAACGTTATTTCAGGGGATGTCTGTTCCTACAATCCGCAAATTAAACAACAGCCTGATGTTCTGCTTGTCGGCGTTCCTTGTCAAGGATTCTCTCTCGGTGGAAATCGCAATAACTATGATACGCGTAACCTACTTTATAAACAAGTAATTCGGATTGCAAAAATTTGCCAACCAAGGGTCATTGTTATCGAAAATGTGCTAAATCTTCGCACAATGAAAACTCCTGATACCGGACGACCTTTTGCAGAGCAAATTGCTGCTGACTTGGAGCAGCTAGGCTATGAAGTTTTGTCCGATATTTTCAAAGTTTGCTATTACGGAGTGCCCCAAACTCGCCGGCGCTTTGTGTTTGTCGCATTTCTCGGAGGACGCCCCTTAAGATACTTTTTGCCAAGACCAGACTCAGAAACAACTATTAGAGAGTTTCTCTACGAGCTGGCGCAATCTAGAGTAACTAACCTGCCAAATCATCAGCCTGAGTGGGGGTTCAAAAGTGCAGTTCACATTGAAACCCGCCAGCCATTTGTTCCGGGTGAGGAAATTGTGCCAGTGCGTTTGTCGAGAACTGCCTCTGATGGCAACCCCATTCGCTCATTTGATGCACCATTTCCAGCTATTGACACGGCAACAATTTGGGGCTGGGCGCAAGGAAATATTGTGGCGGCGAGACATCAAAAAGATAGACTCAATGGAAAATTTGTTAGAAATCCCGAAGCAGATGTAACGCTTTGGCGGGTTTCAGCTTCGCGGCTGAGGTCATTCACACATCGAGAATACGCACGTTTGCAGACTTTTCCAGATGATTGGGTTTTTGTAGGAGGAAATAAGCGGGATATTCATCTGCAAATTGGCAACGCTGTACCAGTGCGGTTTGCACAACAAATCGCAAGAAATATTAGAATTGCTCTCGAATCCCTCGATCAAAATTTAGCTTTTTTTGATGAGATGGCAACGGGCAATCTGCTGCTATTTTAAAGAGTGATTTCCCCTATCCATTTGCCTTCATGTTGGATTCAAATTAAAGCCCCAAATCCACGGCAACTCGGTGAGCACAGGCAAAACCGGAAAAGGCTACTGCATTTAAACCTTGCCCTGGGAATGTACTGTCTCCCACACAATACAACCCCGGAATTGATGTGCGATTAAATGGCATTCCTAACAACCCCAATAACTTGCGCTGGGGGATTGGGCCATAGGTGCCATCTTCTCGGCCTAAAAAGCGCCGGTGAGTTCGTCCCGTCCCGACTTCCATATAATCCAACCCCGCATCTAAACCGGGGAAAATCTTCTCTAGTCGGTCAACGATTCGCCAACCGGCTTCCTCTTTTTTCTGTTCATATTCACCGGCAGACAATCCCTGCCAATCATCTATCCAATTAGGGGTAAAGGTATGAATGATGTGATAGCCTTTGGGGGCTAAATCAGGATCTAATAGCGTGGGAATAGATACGAAAATCGTGCCTTCCGGATCTTCCATTCGCTCCCAATCTTCTAGGACAATGTGATGACAATCGGTATCCGCCGGCAGCACACTCGCCTCAACTCCTAAATGCAAACTCAGGAAGCTAGGAGACTTTTTATACCGTTCTTGCCATCTCTTCTCAGCCGCCGGCATCTGATCTGCCGGCAACAACTTCTCAAACGTATCCCAGCGCGTTGCATTCGAGACAATTCGCTTGGCGCGATACACTTCGCCGGTTGCTAGCTTAACGCCGACTGCACGTCCCTTTTCTGTAATAATCTCACTCACTTTGGCTTGGTACTGAATTTGACCCCCAGCCTTTTCCAAGCCTTCCACGAGTTTTTCCGCAATTTTGCCGACTCCACCTTTCGGGTAATTAATTCCCCCATAATGCCGATCTGAAAACACCATGCCGGCATTAATCATTGGCGTCAAATCTGCCGGCACAACAGACCAGCAATAACACTCCATATCAATAAACTTCAATAGCGCGGGATCGCTAATGTAGCGCTTGGCAATATCCCCAGCATTTTGCGGCAAATACTTCACCAATCCCAAACACGCTAAAGGATGCTGGAAAAACACTCGCGTCAAATACCCCAATTCCTCTAGCGACAGCAATTCCATCGCATTTAGGCAGTTGAAAACCTTCCAGCATTCATCGTAAAATTTGCGAATCCCTTCCCGCTCATGGGGAAAATAACGGATCAGCTCTTGCAAAAACTTCTCATAGTCTTTGTGAACTTGCAGATCCAATCCTCCCGGTAAATGATAGTGAATCTGCACGGGGTCGGGAATAGTTTCCAAACTAACATCAACCGCTTTCAGCGCCCTTGTGAGTAGATTTGTGGTGCCGCGTTCGCCAAAGCCAAAAATCATCGACGCACCCACATCAAAGCGATAGCCTTCTCGCTCAAAATAGCCGGCACTCCCGCCCGGGATCAGATAACTTTCCAGCACCAGCACTTTGGCTCCCTTGGCTGCCAGTTGGGTTGCTGTGACTAATCCGCCGATGCCAGATCCGATAACAATTGCATCAAAAACCGAGGCTTGCAGGTTGGGGTTTGAGGGTTGGAAAGAAGCTGCGGGCATGGAATTGTGGGTGACAAAACATTTCTTTACTGTATCTTAACCGCTTGCCACACCGGCAATTGCTGCTCCCTAAAAAAAAAGCACGGGATCTGTCTGTTCAGACTTACCGATCCCGCTTGCCGATTCTTAGAGAGGAGAACACTGAAAGCTAATATAGCGGTTGTTGAAAAAGATTGTCAATACTTACTGAAAAATTTTTTCAAAAGCTGGGAGTTCAAGGCGGACACATCAATGAAGCCGGCGCACCCAGAACAGAGTATGATATTCCAGGTCTGTAACCCTTGCAACTTATCCGAATTTCCTGCTTATGACGCTTCAAATGCGGGTCTATGTTCCACCCCATCCCTTAATCAAACACTGGCTGGCTGTAGCTCGCGACGCTTTGACGCCATCGGCTCTGTTTCGCAGCGCCATGACAGAACTGGGACGCTGGCTGACTTATGAAGCGAGTCGAGACTGGTTGCCAACAGAAGAAACCACCGTTCAGACGCCTTTAGCAACCTGTCCAGCGACAATGGTGACTCCAGAGGTGCCGGTGGTGGTGGTGCCTATTTTGCGGGCGGGGTTAGCGCTACTGGAAGGGGCGCAGATGGTGCTGCCTTTAGCGGCGATTTATCACCTCGGCATGGTGCGGAATGAGGAGACATTGCAAGTTAGCTGTTATTTAAACAAGTTGCCGGCGCGCTTAGATCCAAACACACGGGTGCTGATCAGCGAACCGATGCTAGCAACCGGCGGCACCATTATGGCAACGATGGCAGAATTAACTCAGCGCGGCGTAGATCCCAGCTTAATTCGGATTATTTCTGTGGTGACTGCCCCACCGGCACTGCAACAGCTGAGCGTCGCTTACCCCAATTTAAACATTTACACCGCCGCTATCGATGAAGGACTGAACGCTCAGGGGTTTATCGTGCCCGGTTTAGGCGATGCCGGCGATCGGACTTTTGGCACTTGAGAGACTGGGGCGATTAACCCGGTGCTTTCATTCATGCCGGCATTAAATTATCGTTCTTTCTCGTTCCCTCTCCCTCTCAGCACTCAATCCAACCTAGGAAACTCAAGTTGGGTTATGCTTGGCTACCCTGCGTTTCACTCCGCTCAACCTACCAAACTCAGCACTAAAAACTCCCCCCATGCCCCTAGTAGGCACGGTGAGCAGCCAACAGTTAAGCTGATGGTTATAGAAAATTACGGCAGATAAACAATGAGCAATCGTGATGGTTTCGCCGGCGGCTTTTTCGCTGGAGCCTTAGTAGGCGGCTTGGTGGGTGGGGTTTTGGGAGTGCTTGTATCTCGACGAACAGAGGAAAGCGCCCCATCAGAGGAGAGATTACGCAGTTCCAGCCGGCCAGAAGCTAAGGCAATTCGAGCCAGAACCCGGCAGATCAAAGAAGAGACGATTGAAGTGGCGCGTCGCAGCTTAGAGGATAAGATTGCTCAACTCAACGACGCAATTGACGATGTGCGCCTGCAACTGAACAATGTCAATGGAACGCCGGCTGCATCGGAAATTGAGCGTTCCCTACCCAAAGATAGTTGACCGGCTGCCAAGTCGTCCTTTCCTGGCACCCACCACCAGCGCCGGCCTTTGAACAATGCTGACGCTTGCCCAAATCGATTAAACTAAGTGAAGCTAAACAGCCTGTGAAATAGCAAAGGAAGCTTTAACCGCTATGTCTTCTGTCGTCGAACTGCTGATTAATACCCTGAGTACCTTTCTAAGCATTTATTTGGTACTTTTGTTTATTCGGATTCTCTTGAGCTGGTTTCCGAATATTAACTGGTTTGACCCGCCGTTTTCAATTGTGGCTCAGTTAACTGATCCTTATCTCAATGTATTCCGCTCCATTATTCCTCCCCTAGGCGGCATTGACTTTTCCGCTATTCTTGCCATTATTTTGCTGCAAGTTGTCCAGTCGATTCTTCCTTCCCTGCTTAATTTCCAAAGTACATCAGGTTTTTAAATTGAAGGCTTGTTTAAAGCCTGTCGCACGGCTTCAGAAATCTTTTGAAGCTAACTTATTAGGAGTTTAGCTGGTAGCGCTTTCTTGAACCCAGTCATGGGAGAAACTTTCTGATAGCGTACCAGCTGAACGCAGCTATAATTAGCGGCGAACTTTGCCGGCAAATCCTGCTGCTTTAAATTGTTCCAGTTTCAGGGGAGTGGGCTGATTGGCTGCTACAGAGATTCTTAGTTCAAAATCACTCGCGCCGGGTGGAATTTCTTCAATTGAGCCGAGGCGGGTTCGGTTGGGCATGACGTTGTTGTTATTGGCATCGAAGATGCGACCGAAAATATCGGCATCGTAAACCGTTTTACCCGTGGTATTGTTGGCTTTGCCGGTGACAATAAAGCAGTTGGCAACCATTGGGTTTCCGCCACTGGTGACGGTTCCTTCTGCCACTTCTGCTGGGCAATCATGGTAGGAAATATCGGTCAGTTTAATTTGAGTTAACGCCCATGCCGGCGGCGTTATGAACCAAGTGGCTATCCCGATGAGACAGGACACAATGGCAACAGCAAAGGGTCGCATTCGCATCTTTACCATTCCCTTAACTCCCTAATAATTGAATAATTTTTTGGCAGCAACTCTCACCTTCAGCTTACAGTCTAAACCGAAAAATTAAAAATTAAAAATTCTTGCGTTAGTTAAATTTGTCGACTTCTTTGATACAAAGCTGTAAGCGAATCGAGGGCGAGTTGCAGCATATTAGAGGGTATTTCGCGGATTGCTGCGGTTTTAGATAGTAGCCGGCAACGATAAAACTACAGTTTAATTTTTGACTTTTAATCCTAAGTGTTGGGTTAAAGATTGGCGCATCACATCCACCGGCACAGGTTGCTGCAGCCACATTTGCAAAGCGGTTGCGCCTTGTTGAACGAGCATTTCCAGTCCATCAATGGCAGTTGCGCCCATTTCCGCTGCAACTTTTAGGAATTGCGTGGGGTTTGGGGTGTAAATTAAGTCATAGGCAATTGCACCGGCATTTAAGTTTTTCATTTCAGCCGCACTCACCGGCATCTGATCAACCTGCGGGTGCATCCCCACCGGCGTGGTATTTACTAGCAAATTTGCTTGAGAGATCAATTGCGGCACTTTTTCCCAAGTGTGAATTGCCGGCACCGGCACAGCGGAATTTACCCAACTTTGCTGAAAGGCGTCTAATTTCTGCCGGTTACGCCCGATCACATGAATTTCTTGAATGCCTAACTCTGCACAGCCGGCAACCACTGCCCGCGCCGCACCGCCCGCGCCTAAAATTACGGCGACTGTCTGGCTCCAATCTCGATTGTACGCTTTCAGGGGAGCGACAAAGCCCTCAACATCCGTATTGGTGCCGGCCCAACTTGTGCCGGTGTGCCAGACGGTGTTGACTGCGCCGACGGCTTGGGCAATGGGGGAAATTTCTGATAAAAAAGGCATAATCGCCTGTTTGTGAGGAATGGTGACGCTAAATCCTCGCAAATTGATCGCTGCAAAACCGGCAAGTGCGACTTCTAAATCTGCCGGTTTAACCGGCATCGCCAGATAAACATAATCTACGCCCAACTCGGCAATCGCGGCATTGTGCATCACCGGCGAGAGAGAATGTTCAATGGGAGAACCGATCACCCCTAAAAGTTTTGTCGTGCCTTTAATCACGGAGATCCTCACGTTTTGATCGCATTAAACGGTTATAAATCAAGCGCATCTTTGCCTTGCGGGATGCCGGCAAAGGTATTTTTCACAGCGAGGGCAAGCCGGTCTAAGTCTTCTTTTAACAGCGGTGGCCATTCCACACCCGCTCGGTAGCCGGCTTCAAATAACTGTATACTTTCAACGGCGATTGAATACAAGGCGACTACCAGTTGCCGGTCAAGGTCGGGATTTTCGTGCAAAGCGTCGCCGATGATTTTCACCGCCAGCAAAATCGAAGTCATTTGCCCTGGCACCGGCGGCTTACCTTCCTTGAGCAGCATCAGGAACGCATCGGGATTTTTCTGAGTGGTCAGAGCAGTTCCCTGTGAGAGGATAAAGTTACGGGCTGTTTTGTAATCCATAAATTAGGATAAGCGATTTTGGCTCAGAGATTTGTTAACGATTTCGTTAAGCATCTCAAATTTTACTGTTATATAGAATAGCTTGGTCTAAAGGAATAGCGAGCCGGTTTTGTGCCGGCGTGTCAAAATCAATTTCCAGGGAGAGCAATCTAATGGCAGAATTGAGTGCCGGTTGATCACGCTTGCAGTTACACCCGGATCTTTTATCTGCCGGCTGCATTTAAATTGTGATGCCGGCGCAAATATCTTAAAATTTAGCTTTCACAAAGGTAAGTACAATACAACTCCCTTCCATTCGGGTTGCTCACTACAATCTATCAGCAGTAACAACTCATCGATCACTTGTCGAACCGGCATTCGGTCATTTACTACAAATAACCCCGCCATCTGTTCTCCTCTAGCCAAACGTTCATAAGCAAAGTCTGGCATAGTTGCACGATCATGGGTTAAAAGAATGCGCTCATTGTTTGCCGCCCAATCTAAAATCGCTTGATCGTCTACTTTCCGCAAACCGACATCCTGAACCCGAAGTAAATCAAGGTCAGGTTGACACAGAAACAGTCCTCGAACAATGTCACCATTAAAGTTTTCATCGCTTAGCAATCTCAACATACCACTGCTAAGACTGCTCTTGCGATAACAAACGAGAACGAATTAGACTCAAATCAGGTTGAATACTAGATAAACGTTGCTGTACCGACTCAGCTAACTGCTCTCTTTGATTCAGGTACATTTCTACAGCATTTTGATGCCGAAGATAGTAACCGATTGTGTTGTAGACATCAGACAATGACAGAGTTGAATACCGATGAACAATAGACTCAGGGGATGCGCCATCTTGAAATGCTCGGATTACAATCTCTAGCAAAACCCTTGAATTTCCAACTCGAATCGCTCCAGTTTCATCTTCCCAAAGAGGAGGTGCCTCACGCTCTAAAACGAGGATCATGGGTTCATTCTTGTGTATCAGATACACCATGATTGTAGCTTAATTCAGATATAATTTTTTAGTACAAACCTCAAAGCATCGTCTCAGACTTAACTATGGGCTATCTTGATAAAGCTCTCTATTGTTTTCTTGCTGAATTAACTACCACAACTTAGTTTTTCAGAGTTAGACGCTGCTGCAACTGTTGACGGCATCTGTAACCTCGAATGCGGTTGAACTGAAACTTATTGCCCTGTGCGCGGTTGATCAGATGTTTAATGAAAGTCTGGGAATTTTGATTACCGTTTAATCGCTGAAAAAGGGTGTACACCGGCACCCTAATTTTATTTTTAAATTACCGCAGTGCATTCAATTTCAACCAGCACATCTTTGGGTAAACGAGAAACTTGAACGGTAGCGCGTGCCGGCGCTGTTTTCTCATCAAAATATTTCGCATAAACGGCATTCATCGCCGCAAAATTATTCATATCTAAAAGAAATACACTTGTTTTCACGACATCGTTAAAAGTCGCCCCAGCCGCCGCCAGAATCGCTTCAATATTTTTCATTACTTGTTCGGTCTGCTTTGCGATATCGTCGGGGTAGACAATCTCATTAATTCTGGGATCGATAGCAATTTGGCCGGCAACAAAGATCATCGTGCCGGTGGCTGTAATTGCTTGATTGTAAGGGCCAACGGGTGCCGGTGCTTGTTCGGTACGGATAATTTTTTTCGTGATAGAGATTGGTTTTTCTGAAGTTGACTGAGAGTCTGCCGGTTCGTAGATTTCTCCATCAGGCATCATCGTACCTGTGAGGTCTGCATTCTCAAAGTTTGCTCCATAAATATTGGAGTCCGTCAAATCTGCTCTTTTCAGGTTTGCTCCGCTAACATTTGCCCTCATTAAATTTGCTCGTTGCAGACAAGCTCTCTCTAAATTTGCTCCTCGCAGACAAGCTTTTTTGAAGTTTGCATTAGATAAGTCGGCTTTACTCAAATCTACATCTGCAAAATTTACACTCGACAAATCCATATTTGGCAGGCTGACGACTCCGAGTTTAGCTCCCTGTAAATTTGCTGCTTGAAGTTTCACATTAGTTAAATCGGCTCGACTTAAATCAGCTCCCTGCAATTTCGCTTCGGTCAGATTTGCACTCTTTAAATTTGCTCTAGTGAGGTTTGCTTTAACTAATGAAGCTTTACTTAGGTTCGCCCCGCTCAAATTCGCCCCACTCAAATTTGCCTTATCTAAATCGGCATGACTTAAATTAACACCGTTGATTTGCGCTGCACTAAAGTCAGCACCGTCGAGAGCTGCCCAACTCAGATTGAGTGAGTAACTTTCCACTAATCCACTCAAATTTGCACCCGTCAGAGATGCCCTACTAAGATTTACACTGTTAAGTTTCGCATTGCTCAGGGATGCCCCGCTCAATTCTGCTCCAGTCAAATCTGAACTGGTTAAGTCTATCCCACTCAGGTTGGCACCTTTTAGGTTGACCCCACTCAGTTTTGCTAGCTGAAAGTTTCGTTCCCCTTGTGCGTATTTTGCTAAAAGTTCCGTAGCGTTCATAAATTTGCCTCTCTATTGCCCTGAATTTAGTTTACCGCCGAAGCGTAAACCGGCAATTAGAAATAGCAACGTTGCAGACTGTTGTTTCAAGTCCTTATTTTCACTGCCGGCACGCGAAGGATTATAATCTTTAGCTAATAGCTGAAGTCGTCTGAAAACAACTGAATAAGGCGGTTATGCGTTCAAAGGAAATATAAATTATTCCTTGTTCTTATAGCGTTGCATCCTTGCTTTTAAGGAATTTATAAGTCGGCTTTTACTATTCGCTAATAATGCCGGCAACCGATCTACATCCGCTCCAACCGCTGACGTAACTTGCTGCTTGCCATATCGATCACCGTCACCACCACCAACAGCACCAGCATCATCGTGGTGGCTTTTGTATATTCAAACGCGCGGATATAATTAACCAACTCAAAACCAATGCCGCCGGCACCGACAACCCCCAGCACGGAAGCCGCACGGATGTTGTATTCAAACATATATAATGTATAACCTAAACCCAAGGGCAGCACTTGCGGCAAAATTCCATATTGAGCAATTTGCAGCCAAGATGCCCCAGCCACCTGCAACGATTCAATCGAGCGCGGCTCAACCGATTCAATCGCCTCTTGATAAAACTTCCCAAGATAACCGATGGTGTAAATGCTCACTGCCAACGTCCCCGCCGGCGCACCTAAGCCGGTTGCCGCCACAAACAGCAAACCCAACACAATAGACGGGACTGAACGCACGGCATTTTGCATAAAATTTGCAACCCATTGCAACCAGCGCGGTGCTAAATTGTGAGCGCTGCAAATAGCAAGCGGCAGAGAAAGAATTGCCCCAATTGTGGTTCCCCAAATCGACATCTGGATCGTCTCGATCAGCGCTTTCACGGCGATATCCAGAACATCCAAATTCGGAGGCCACAACCGGGAGATAAAATTAGTGATATGAGGCCAACTGGTCTTCAGTAATTCCAGATTAATCTCAAGACCCTGCAACGCCCAACCATAGACTAAAAAAATGCCGGCAACCGTTGCCAGCCGGCTCAGCCAGGGATAGCGTCGCCACCAACTCACCAAATCTTTCATGATTAAAAAATTCTGCTCACCCTTCTTTTTAAATTCTTTGGCGTTTTGGCCGGTTTAAACAACTAAGCAACCACTAAACAACCCAATTTTTTATCAAATAGAAACTTGAGTTAATTCCGCAAATCGCTCTGATAAATTGCGGCAAGGGCCATCATAAACCACACGACCGGCATCTAAAATAATTGCCCGTTCTGCGTAGGCACTCGCCATTCCCAAATCGTGCAAAACCGTTACAACCGTCATTCCTTGCTGCCGGTGGAGATCGGCAAAAATGTCCATCACCTGTTGCGCCACCTTCACATCCAAGCCGGCAGTCGGTTCATCCGCTAGCAAAATCTGCGGAGATTGCATCAGCGCCCGTGCGATCGCTACCCGCTGTTGCTGTCCCCCACTGAGCCGGTCGGTTTTTTGGTAAGCCAAATCCTTCAGCCCCAAATTAGCCAGCAAATCCAAAGCGTGCCGGCGATCTGCCTTGCTGAAGCCCCACAGGGTTTGCCATGCCGGCAACGTCGCCAGCTTTCCACACAGCACATTATCCAAAGCCGGCAACTGGCGCACCAGCCCCCCGCCCTGAAAAATTAAGCCGACATCTCGGCGAATCCGCCCCAGTGTGCGCGGAGTCAGCACCACGCCATTAATGCGGATCTCGCCGCGTTGCAATGGCAGTAGCCCCACCAGCGCCCGCAATAGTGTAGACTTGCCGGCCCCATTCAGCCCGAGCAACGCCACAAATTCCCCCGGCTGGATCGTGCAATCAATGCCATTCAGAATCGGACGATTGAGCGACAGGGCGTAAGGGCTATGTAGTTTTTCACACTCGATAGTCATGGGGCATGGGGCATGGGGGATCGGGCCTGGGGCATGGGGGATCGGGCATGGGGAATTTTCACCCACTAATCCCTCACCCCCTCTTCAGTCAGCTTACGGGGTCACTCCCGCCCGTTTCATCGCGTCGCGCATCGGTGAGAGGTGAGTCTCATGATCGACTTTCACCAATTCGGTTGAATTATAAAGCGCGGTGAACATTTGATTGTTTGCCGGCTCGTTCAACTTCATCATTGCATTCACGAGCTTTTCTCTGGTCTCCGCCGGCACATCATCATCTATAACAATCCCGTGCGCCGGTACACCAGGAATCTTGTGAAGAACCCGCAACTGTTTGGCTTCCTCTTCTGTAATATAAGGAGCCTTAAGGGCGTATTCCGAAACTGCAGCCACGTCAGCCTGACCTCGCAATACTGCTTGCAAGGCGCTGCCGTAGCCATCACCATAGGTGACTTCGCTAAAGAAATTCTCTAAGCGATCAGGGCCATCCACAAATCCCTGGTTGACGAACTCGCCGGTGGGCATAATAAAGCCCGATCCAGAGGTGCGAGAGGCAAACGCCATTTTTTTATCTTTTAGCTGTTCCAAGGTTTCCTTCGCGGTCGCCTTAGACTCTAGAGGGCTATCTGCGGGCACTACCAATACAGAGTTATAGGTGTGTCCACCCGAATAATCTTTCCGCACCTCAGCGAGGGCCATACGCGCGCCGGTTAATTCCTCGGCTTTCAAAGCGGGCCGGCTGCTCAAGAAGGCGACATCAGCGCGATCGGCGTTCAACGCTTCAACGGCTGCGGTGTCATCGCCAATCACTGTATCCACCGGCATCCCCACTTCTTTCGAGAGGAACTCTCCGACAGCCTTGGCTTTTTGCTCCAAATCTGTAGATTCTTTGCGACTTGCAAAAGCAACCGTCAGGCGAGTTAGGGGTTTTGTCGCAGTCTGGACAGTCGTGGTCGTCTGAGTTGTTTTAACAACGGGGGTGCTTTCAGTCGTCGCTGGGGTATTTTGGGCTGACTGTTCTTGCCCACAGCCGATTAAACCCGCCAGCACGACCACTGCGATGCCGGCATTCAGTCCCACCCGTTTACCCGCGATTCTGAATAGCTCTTTTGTCAAACTTGAAAGTGACATTATTTTGAGAATTACTTGCAATTATCTTCTCCATTAAATTACCAGGTTTTGAATAAAAAAAATCTCTGAACTTTTGATAAGGATTTCAAATCTTCATCTTTAATAGACTTTATACTTACTCCCCGCTCCCTGATGAAGATGGCTTCTTGAGTTATTACATTTAATTTATATAAACAAATTGATCGGCAACCTAAAAAAGAAGCTTGCTATCGTCCCGCTTCAGTGCTTTTCCATTTAAAATTTTGGGATAAATTATGCAAATTTAATAATTTAGACGAGGACGGATGCCGTAGTGCCGGTAGTGCCAGTAATCCCGCAGGATTTGATCGTGATCGAAACATAGGTCTGCCGGCACGCGCCAAGACTCAAAAATCCCCAAATCCTTTGCATCATCAGCAGCTTGGGGATTGCCGGTGGCCGTCGCGATAAACACAATACTAAGCGTGTGCTTTCGTGGGTCGCGCTTGGGGTCAGAATATACATGAAATTGTTCCACCAACTGCACCGGCAGCCCTGTTTCTTCTTCAGCCTCTCGTGCAGCTGCCGTTTCCACAGACTCTCCCTCATCAACAAAACCGCCGGGAATCGCCCAGCCATAGGGAGGATTGCGACGTTCAATGAGTATGATAGGGCGGTGGGGCCGGTCGATCAGCTCAATAATGATATCGACCGTAGGGACAGGATTTTTATAAGTCACAAGCAAAAATTTTTAAGACTCTAGAGTGAGTAACCAGGACTGAGATAAGTATAAGATTACGGAGGACTCTCCCAATCAGGACTTTGCGCGGATATGCCCCACAGAGCTAGCGGGATTTTGCTACACCCATCCTCCTTGCCCGGACGTTTTGGTATTGGTGACTTAGGCCCAGAAGCTTATCGCTTCGTTGATTTTCTGGCAGAGAGTGGCCAACAGTTGTGGCAAGTCTTACCCTTGGGTCCCACCGGCTATGGCAATTCGCCGTATATGTCCTATTCCGCACTGGCCGGCAACCCCCTACTGATCAGCCCAGAACTGGTGCGAGACAATGGCTTGCTTACCGATCAAGATTTAGCCGGTGTACCAGAATTTCCCGTCGAGAGAGTCGATTATGACCAAGTAATCGCCGTAAAAATGGACTTGCTGTGGAAAGCTTGCCAAAATTTCCAACGGCAGCCACAAGATGAATTTGAAGCATTCTGCGCTCATCACGCACACTGGCTGGATGACTACGCCATGTTTATGGCGATTAAGCAGATGAATCGGGGAAAAGGTTGGAATGCGTGGAACCCAGCCCTTGCCAACCGTGAACCCGAAGCCCTGGCATCCGCCAAGATGCTGCTAGAAACCGAAATTTCCTTCCGCAAATACCTACAGTTTGAGTTCTTTCGCCAGTGGGCGCTGCTCAAGCGCTACACCAATGATCGCCGCATCCAGATCCTCGGAGATCTTCCGATCTATGTTGCCCATGACAGCGCTGATGTCTGGGCGAACCCCCAAAACTTTTGCTTGAATCCCAAAACCGGCGAAACCACACTCATGGCCGGTGTCCCACCCGACTACTTTAGCGCCACCGGCCAGTTGTGGGGCAATCCCATTTATAACTGGGACATCCTTAAAGAGAAAGACTATCACTGGTGGGTGCAGCGCTTCCAGGGAATGCTGGAATTAGTAGACTGGATTCGGATTGACCATTTTCGGGGCTTTGAAGCCTACTGGGCGGTCAAATCCGGCGAAACCACTGCGTTGCATGGCCAGTGGATGACAGGGCCGGGAGCCGCTTTTTTTGAGTCAATCGAAGAACAGTTAGGCCGGCTACCCTTTATTGCCGAGGATCTGGGCACAATTACCCCAGAAGTTGAAGCGCTGCGGGATCAGTTTAATATGCCGGGAATGAAGATTTTGCATTTTGCCTTTGGTGCCGGCTGGGGCAACGCTTATTTACCCCACAATTACGCGCGTAACACTGTTGCTTACACCGGCACTCACGATAATGACACAACTCTAGGCTGGTTCAATCATCTGTCAAACCGCGAAAAAGAGGAAGTCCGGCGTTATTTAGGTCGCACTGACGATGAAGAAATTCATTGGGATCTAATTCGGGCGGCTATGAATTCTGTTGCGGATTGGGCAATTACTCCGCTTCAAGATATTTTGGGAATCGGCAGTGAAGGGCGGATGAATACCCCTGGTAAAGGTGAGGGAAATTGGGAATGGCGATACACAGATGGTGCATTAACCAATGAACTACGTCATCGCATTCTTTCCCTAAGTGAAGTTTATGGCCGGTTTTATTAAGAGTCGTGAGTTCTGAGTTTTGAGTTTTGAACAAAGATTTTGTCTTCGTTCTTTTCGCTATTTTCTTGTTTTTTATCCTTCAGTTTCTAAACTATGCTTTTTCCAAGATCTAGCGGTATTTTGCTTCACCCAACTTCTTTTCCTAGTAGATTTGGAATTGGCGATTTGGGAGAAGAAGCCCGTCGCTTTGTTGATTTTCTGGCAGAAAGCCGACAGACATTATGGCAAGTTTTGCCGGTGGGTCCCACGGGATACGGCAACTCTCCTTATATGTCTTATTCTGCACTCGCCGGCAATCCACTTTTAATCAGCCCAGATCGACTGCGGGATGACGGGTTACTAACCGAAGAAGATTTCAGAGATTTGCCTGAATTTCCCGAAAATCGTGTGGATTTTGAGAAAGTTGCTCAAGTCAAAATTCCCTTGCTGCAAAAAGCGTGTGAAAATTTTAAAGCTCACGCTTCTGAAGAGTTGCAACAAGAATTTCGGACATTCTGCGAGAGCAAAGTTTACTGGCTTAATGACTATGCCTTATTCATGGCGCTCAAAGAAGCCCACGCCGGCGATGGTTGGCACACTTGGGATGCCGGTATTTCTAAACGCCACCCGGAAGCCATAGAGTTGTGGGAAAAACAGCTAAGCGATCAGTTATTATTCCAGAAATTTACTCAGTTTGTCTTCTTTCGCCAGTGGTCAGCGATCAAGCATTATGCGAATGAGCGCCAAATTCAAATTATTGGGGATATTCCCATTTATGTTGCTCATGACAGTGCAGATGTTTGGGCACACCCGGAAAGTTTTTGCCTCAATCAAGAAACAGGTGAGCCGGCTTTAATGGCCGGCGTTCCACCGGATTATTTTAGTGTCACCGGCCAACTCTGGGGTAACCCGGTTTATAACTGGGAATACCTGCAACAAAACGATTTTGATTGGTGGGTGCAGCGCTTCAAATTCATGCTTGATTATGTGGATATTATTCGCATTGACCACTTCCGAGGGTTTGAATCTTTCTGGGCAGTGCCTCAAGGCGAAACTACCGCAGTAAATGGGGAGTGGGTTGATGCGCCGGGGGAAGCTTTCTTTACGGTGCTTAATGATAAATTGGGCAAGCTTCCTGTGATGGCTGAAGATTTAGGAATGATCACACCAGAAGTGAAGGACTTACTAGATAAGTTTGAATTTCCTGGGATGAAAGTTTTGCATTTTGCTTTTGGGGGCGATGCAGACAATCCTTATTTGCCCTTCCAATATCCGCATAACAGCGTGGTTTACACCGGCACCCACGATAATGACACAACCGTTGGCTGGTTCAGCCAAGTATCTGAACAGGAAAAAGAGTCTTTGTTGCGTTATTTAGGCTGCACCGGCAACGATGGAATTCATTGGGATCTCATCCGTTTAGCCTTGAGTTCTGTCTCTAGCCAAGCTCTAATTCCCTTACAAGATATTTTAGGACTAGGCACCGAAGCCCGGATGAATTTTCCCAGCAAAGCAGAAGGAAATTGGGAGTGGCGCTATTGGCACAATGCGTTAACGGACGACTTGCGAGATCGCTTCAGAACTTTAACAGAAACCTATGGCCGAGTCCCGAAAAAAAGTGACTAGAGGTTAGGGACTAGGGCAAGGGAGATTAAAGACTGAAGATTAGTCCTTAATCTCCCTTCTGGTGAACAGGCGAGATAACTATAACTTTGCCAGTTTTCACGCCCATGCCCAATGCCCATTCCCCTCTCTTAAGATCGAGGATTTGCCTTAACCGTCACTTCCTCAACCTTTCCGGGTTCGCCCATTTGCTTGGCTTGCCCGTTATTAACCGCGACTAACACACCCCCCGCGTTGCCGGCAGTCACAACCAGTTGCTGTTTAGCTTCCCAACTGCGCTGCGTTCCTTCCGACAAAACCCCCTCAAACTCAATTTTGCCGTCGGCAACAATTTGTATCCAAGATTCAGCCTTTAAAGTAAGGCCAACTCTTACAGCCTGATTGGAATTTGTGACGGTTTTCAATAAGCTAGCGTTCTCTACCTTTGCCAGTTGGCCGGTTGGCGCTTGGTTTCCTTGAGACGGCTGGTTCTTTAACTCCTGCTTATTGTCCAAACCGCTCACCTGCGCTACAGAACGGTTCATCATGTAAGACATCCCGTTAACTGAACACATAATTAGGAATATGTAAACCAAATACAGATGAATCGGTCTTAATTGAGGCGGGGATAATTGTATCCAAGAATATTTGAACAATCGCAGATTCGTTTCCGTGGGAAAATCACTCGCCAGCAAGGCACCATTCATCCCCAGAGCATCAGCAAAACGCCGGATAAATCCCTGAATGTAAACCGGCTCTGGCAGGTGTTGTAACTTGCCTTCCTCAATTGCGTGCAGCATTCCCGACCGGATCATTGTCCTAGCCGCAACATCTTCTAGGGACAAATCCTGGTTTTCACGGACTTGACGCAGTTTTGCTCCCAGTTCTGAAAGCTTTTCTGCGCGTTCTTGCTCAAAATTGCGTATAGGTTTTTTCTTATTTTTCATCATAGGGTGTGCTCCTCAATGTCTGCTGGCACATTAACTGATGTTAGGTTGAGCTGGGTTTGCAAGAACCTTAGCTCAAAATCTTTCAGAGGGCGGTAAGTACCAGGTTTCAACATTGGTTCTTCGGGGGGTTCCAATAAAATGGGTCCTATTGCCGTGCGGTGCAGGTTAACCACTGGATATCCTAACTGTTCTGCGACCCTTCTAATCTGGCGGTTTCTGCCCTCTTTAAGAATTACTTCCAAAAGTGTTTGAGAACCAGGATACTTTGCTAGGGCACGGACTTGGGCGGGTAATGTTTTTTTGCCAGATAGGATAACGCCTTTGCGCCATGCTTCCAAAACCGATTCAGGGGGATAACCTTGCACCCAGACTTGATAGGTTTTGGGAATGCCGTGACGGGGGTGAGTAAGGCCAAATGTCAGCCCTCCGTCATTAGTCAGCAGCAACGCTCCTGTTGATTCAGCGTCTAAGCGTCCGATGGGATGCAAGCCCTGACCTTTGCGAAGTGATGCCGGCAGTAAATCCAACACTGTAGACCGCTTCCACGGGTCGCTACAGGTAGATACGACTCCCTTGGGCTTGTGAAGCAATAGATACACCGACTGAGGACGATAAGCCGGCTTGAGGGGGACTCCATCCACTTCAATTTCATCGCACTCTGGATTGGCTTTTTGCCCCAGCCGTACCACTTGGCCATTCAGATGCACTCGCCCTTCTAGAATCATTTTTTCAGCTTGCCGGCGCGAGGCAACTCCCCATTCAGAGAGAATTTTTTGCAGTCGTTCCTCCATGCTCAGACAAATGTGTAAAGGTGTGAGGTTTTGAATCAGTTGAGCGTTCGGTTAATCTGCGTGTTGGTCAGCACAGACTATGTACAAATATTACAAGACAGGTGGTTCCAAGGGCGTCCCTGTTTTCACGAGGTTCCGCAAACTGTGACCCAGCGCAAAAACTTTAAGCTAAAGGTCGTGAGCTGTAAAGTGGTGCTTACCACCTTCTGGCTCAGAGCTAAGACTGCCGGTATCTACCCTATCAACTGCTCAGCAGCCGCAGAAACCAGAGCTAAGGATTGAGCGTGAGCGGCTAGCTAGAAGTCAATCTATTCGTGCAACCGGCAAGCCGGCCATTTTCACGGATAACTGAGCGATTTTCCGCCTTTCCTCGCTTCATCTTAAGAGTGACGGTTATGCTGTCTACAATATTTTGTACGGAAATAATACATGAGTGGGTCTTTTTTAGCTCAATTCGCTAAGTTTCAAACCTTGGGACTTGTCCGGACGGAAATAAAATCCGGGCAAAGCATCAGTTTTTTAGGCTACGAGTTTACATAGTTATTTTTTGACTGTAATTGAATCATACCGGAAAAAGCTCCAGACTGCATATCATTTTAAACAATTTCAATAGCATCAGCAGTCGCTTGAGTCAGAAATTATAAGTAAACTTGATAGCCTTTCTAAAAATAGGGATGTCTCTGGATTGGAGGGGCGATTCAAAATTTTCGGTAAGGAAAAAAGGTGAGAAGATTAGTGTTTTCACCGGCAGCAACCCATTCAAGGCTCAAACGGGCCTCTCTAGACGGCTGGCCTTCTTTTTTAAAAAGAGTTATCTGACCCAAACCGGCTGCAAAGCAAAGCGGGAGAAAACTGTCCTGACAAGCCGACATTTCAGCAGAACCTAGGTGATTGCTGAGAAAGCAAACAGGAGTTTAAGCGACAGTAATCATTGGGTAAAATGCTCTAATCGTTATTAGCCAAAACTTTGCCTCAATTCTTTGTGGTTAAAACTTGAGTTCAACAAGATCAAGTCGGCACGTCTCAACAGATTTTTTTCAACAATCGTTCGCACAACTAGACTTTAATTCCGTACAATCGAAGTCTATGTTTCAGGAGGCCGCTCAATCTGTCAATGCATAATCAAGATCCCAATCCACAAGCCTTGACGCAAAAACAGAGCCGGCTGATTGGTAAAGTCCTATCTCCCGCAGTTGGGTTATGGTTGCGCTCACAAGTCGAGCAAGTCCAACATCTGCAAGTAAAAATTGAGGGAGGCGACCGGCAAATCCTCTCAGGCTGTATTCCTGGCGTATCCATCACCGCTAAAGGTGCAGTCTATCAAGGATTGCATCTCGGGGAAATTCAGCTCACCGGCACCGGCATTCGCATCAACATCGGCCAAGTCATCAAAGGCAAACCCCTGCGCCTTTTAGAACCGATCCCCGTTGCCGGTGAGCTGAAACTGCCTGAAGCCGATCTCAATGCCTCCCTGCAAGCTCCCTTGCTGGCTAACGCTTTAATCGAGTTTCTACTTCCCTTACTACAAACAAACGATCTTGCGCCTCAACCGGCACGCTATCGCTTGCAAAATTCTCAAATGACCCTCGATAACGGACAACTGACCCTCCGCGCCCAGTTAGTGTCTCCTGCCGGCAACCCAACGCCCTTTGTCCTGCGTAGCGGCTTGCAGCTAGCCAGCAGTCATGAATTGCAGTTTGTCCGCACCCATCTACAGACTTCACAGGCATTGCCGACGGCCAATTTGGATGGCTTCATCATCGATTTAGGCCCAGAAGTTGATATTCAGGAACTCACCCTCAGTCCCGGACTCCTCACTTGTCGAGGCCGGCTCATGGTGATCCCACTGGAAGAGGGTTAGGGACTAGGGTGAACAGAGTGGGAGAGACACTCAGCACTCAGAACTCTTCCTTAGCTCTCTCCCACTCTTCCACTCTCCTACTCTCTCAATCAGAACTCAGGACTCAGGACTCAGCACTAAGCACTCTCCCTCTAGCTTTGCAACAGAGGCAACAAAAGGGTGACGAAGTAATAAACTAAGGGAGCCGTAAAAACGTAGCTGTCAGCGCGATCTAGGATGCCACCATGTCCGGGAATTAGCTGGCCAGAATCTTTAACGCCGGCATCACGCTTCATCATCGACTCGGTTAAGTCGCCCAGCAAACTGGCGATCCCGATGAGCAAACCCAGTGCTAAACCTGTCCACTCCCAAGCCGGCCACTGTAAATACCACGCCCCAGCTAATGCCACCGCCACACTGCCGGCAACTCCAAAGACTGCTCCTTCAACTGTCTTTTTCGGGCTGATTTCAGAAAGGCGAGTCCGTCCAAAAGATTTACCAAAAGTGTAAGCGCCAATATCAGCGGCCCAAATACAAAAGAAGGCCAGCAGGGTTACGATCAATCCCTGTGGCATTGTTTGTATATGTAGGCCGGTTTCTGGCCAGTATCCGCCCATTGGCAGGTTACTGTATGAAGCACTGTCTAATGAGCGCAAACGCACCCAATAACTGGGTAAATAACCCCCATAAAACAGTCCTAAAATTGAAGCGGAAATATCAGCAATTGTGGCGAATTTTGGCTGAAACAGCAGATAGAAACAAATAAACGTCCCCGCTACCGGCACGACAGCGTCAGCGAGTGGACAAGAGATGGTAGAAATTACTAACAAAGCTTGGCTAACGACTAAGGTCGTTTTGCCGGCGGGCGCAATTCCTTTGGCTCGAACTAGCTGGAAGTATTCTAACTGGCCCAGATAGACAATAATAGCGAAACCGAGGGTGAAGTACCACCCTCCTAGGAGAGTCATCCCCAGAGCAAGGGCGATCGCAACAATTCCACTGAGGATACGAGACCAAGGCATAGGACGCTTTTCTCTTGAAGACAGCAACTTATTAAAAATTACAAATGACAAAAAGAAAGTTTTTCTTCCTGTTCTAATTTATAATTTTCCCTTTTTAATTAATTCTCTAGACGCAGGCTGATTAAATGGCCGGCACGCACTTTGGCAGCCGGTCACTAAACCACGTAGAGAGGTTAATTAAAGGTTAATACTATTTTCCTAGGTCGGTGTCTGGAACGCTATAACTTTGATTGATTCGTTCTAAAAACCTGCCGGATAGAATAACCTTGCTAGGACTTGGGGAGAAGAGATGGGCTAAGAGGGAGAGTGTAAACCGGCGCTCAGGCATCAATCCAATTTTTCACCGCTGAGGATAAAGATAGGATTGACAGCGGCAAAGACCTGATGAGTGCCGCGCGTCTCTAGCCGGTTGACGGCAGACTGGACAATCTCAATATTGCGGACTTGCAGTTCAGAAAAACTTTCTGAGATGGCATATAAACTCTCCAGATTGGCTGCTGTCACCACAACTCGACCTTGGGGCAGCAAATAGCGCCAAACTTCTTGCAAAATCGCTTTAATCGGGCGTCCTCCCTCAATGCACACCCGGTGAGGTTTTTGCGGGAGGTTTTTGAGACACTCCGGCGCGCTGCCTTCAATAATGTCTACATTGCGGACACTAAAGCGCTCACAGTTACGTTGAATCAAGCTGACGACTTCCTCATCCCGTTCGACGGCGATAATTCGACCTTGGGGACAGAGTAAGCCGGTTTCCACAGGGATCGTGCCGGTGCCGGCACCAATATCCCACAACACAGAATCTGCCTTTAAACGCAGGTGAGAGATGATCAGCAACCGAACTTCTCGCTTGCTTAAGGGAATTCCGGGCAAGCGCTCGAACAGCTCATCCGGAATGCCAGGGGTGATATAAGGCCAAAGCATAGAAAGTTTTGCGAATTGTTCATTATAAATTGCTAATTGCTAAGCCCGACCGTTAGCTCTTAGCAACAAAGGATAGTCTTTACTCTCGCACAACCTTAAGCGTTTTAAGGTTAGGGTCACTACACCCTGTTATTGTGCCACCATGACGCTGCACCTGTTGCAAGTAGTCAAGAGCTGTTGCGGTAATGATTTCACCGGCTATTAAAACGGGAATGCCGGGAGGATAGGGACAAACGCTCTCAGCACTGATACGAGAGCAGGTTTGCTCCACCGGCAGCGTTTCTGTTTGGGCAAAAAAGGCATCACGCGGAGAGAGTGCTGAGTGCTGAGTGCTGAGTGCTGAGAGGGATAGAGTGGGGGAGAGTGTGGCTTTATTTTCTGTTGCGTAATCAGGCAAGGTGGTGAAGGCTTGCACTAGACGTTCGATATCTGCCGCAGTGTTACCCATGCTGATGATAAAGGTTAGTTGGCGCAGGCTGGGCAATTCGGCAGTGACACCCAGTTGTTGATGGAGAATTTCATCGGCTTGGTAGCCGGTGATCCCCAAACCGGCAACGCTGACTGTGAGGCGTGTGGGATCGAGGGCGAGAAAACCGGCTTGATTGGCTGCCGGTGCTTCTAAAACGGACAGTCCGGAAATCTGGGCGATTCGCACTCTTGCCTCCTGTGCTAGCTGCAATGTCTGGGTTAAGAGTGGCTTACCTTCTGTAGCCATTTGTTGCCGCGCCGCATCTAGAGACGCAAGCAGTAAATAGCTAGGGCTGGTGGACTGCACCAATTGCAAGGCTTGAGCCAGCCGATGCCGGTTAATGCGGTTGCCCTGTACGTGAAGCATGGATGCTTGAGTCATGGCTGCCAAAACTTTGTGAATTGATTGCACGGTTAAGTCGGCACCGGCAGACAATGCAGAGCTTGGCAAGTCGGGGTGAAAGGCAAAATGAGGGCCGTGAGCTTCGTCTACCAAAAGGGGGATACCATGCTGGTGCGCCAGCTCTGCGATTGCCGGCAAATCACCACAAACACCTTGGTAAGTCGGGTAAAGCATCATCACTGCTTTGGCGTCTGGATGCGCTGCTAAGGCGTCGGCAACAGATGCCGGTGTGATGCTGTGGGCGAGATCCCAAGCCGGGTCATATTCAGGGTTGACAAAAATGGGGATCGCGCCGGAGAGAATCAGTCCTGAAATGGCAGAGCGGTGGGCGTTTCGAGGCAGAATAATTTTGTCGCCGACACCACAAGTCGCCAAGATGGATGCGATGATGCCGGCAGTCGAACCATTGACAAGAAACCAAGTTTGTGCAGCGCCAAAAGCCGCTGTGGCGAGTTGCTGTGCTTCTGCGATCACGCCTTCTGGGGCAAACAAATTATCGAGTTCTGGCAGTTCCGGCAAATCCGCTTGAAACACCGGCAACCCCAGCAAATCTGTCAGTCGCTGGGGCGTTCCTTGTCCCCGTTTGTGCCCAGGTGCGTAAAAGGGAGCGTCAGGCTTGCCGGCACAGGTTTGCAGGGCGGAAAGAAGCGGCGTAGTGGCTTGAGAGTCTTTTGACATGAGGCAAATTATAAGGCAACTTTTCTTCCCACTCACATTCGCTATTTAGGAAGATGTACTAACACTCAATTTCCGTCTACTTTGAGAAAGATGAGTTCTTGAAATCGTTATGATCAATCCTTTTCCTAATCCAATGCCTCAGCCACCTTTCCCCACGCCAGAGCCAACCCCGGTGCCTGATCCAGTGCCGGCACCCATTCCGCAGCCGGTGCCAACTCCCATTCCGCAGCCGGTGCCGGCACCCATTCCACAGCCCATTCCCGAACCCGTATAAACTGGGTTTTAGTTGCTGATTTTCTAACCCTCAAACACAGATGCTAAGAGCCGGTATTGTCGGACTTCCCAACGTAGGCAAATCTACCTTATTTAATGCTGTAGTGGCCAATGCCAAGGCGCAAGCCGCTAATTTTCCTTTCTGCACAATTGAACCGAATGTAGGCGTTGTGGCGGTGCCAGATGAGCGGTTGCAAATGCTGACTAAACTCTCGTCATCCGAGCAAACGGTGCCAACGCGGATGGAATTTGTGGATATTGCCGGCTTGGTGAAGGGCGCAAGCCAGGGCGAAGGATTGGGCAACCAGTTTTTATCCCACATCCGAGAAGTGAGTGCCATTATTCATGTCGTGCGATGTTTTGATGATGATGACATTATCCACGTTGCCGGCTCTGTAGATCCAGCACGAGATATTGACGTAATTAATCTAGAGCTTGCTTTGTCAGATCTAGCGCAGGTTGAGCGACGCATTGATCGCACTCGCAAGCAAGCTCGTACCAATAAAGAAGCGCAGATAGAATTAGGGGCACTGGAAAAATTAAGCGCCGCCCTGAATGAAGGCAAGCCGGCTCGTCAGGTGACTTTAAATGAAGAGGAAGCCGAGTTGGTGCAGCCACTTAATTTACTGACGAGCAAGCCGGTGATTTATGCAGCAAATGTCTCGGAAGAGGACTTAGCGACGGGCAATGAATGGGTAGAAAAAGTGCGAGCAATCGCGACAGAAGATAATGCCCAAGTTGTTGTTGTTTCTGCCCAAGTCGAGTCAGAACTTGTTGAGTTAGCAGAAGAAGAACGCGCTGATTTTCTGCAATCTCTAGGTGTTGAAGAAGGCGGCTTAAAGTCTCTGATTCGGGCAACTTATCAACTCTTGGGTTTACGCACTTTCCTGACAACCGGCCCGAAAGAAACTCGCGCTTGGACGATTACCGCAGGAATGCTAGCGCCTCAAGCGGCGGGAGTTATTCACTCGGATTTTGAGCGGGGGTTTATTCGGGCAGAAACGGTTGCTTATAATGATTTAGTAACCACCGGCTCAATGACTGCTGCGAAAGAAAAAGGCTTAGTTCGCAGCGAAGGGAAAGAGTATGTGGTGCAGGAAGGGGATGTGATGTTATTCCGGTTCAATGTATAGAAACACTAAACTCAAACTAGACTTGGGAGGTTAGGGTGGAAAACAAAGTAGACTGTGCTGTAGCTTGCGTGAATGGCTGCGTTCTAGGGGATGAATGCCCCAATAAAGAATATGCAGCAGCCACATCAGATTTTATCAGCAGCACTTCGCTGGATAAAATGCTGGAGATTGCTGAAGCAGCGCGAATGAAAAAAATGTCAGCACCCCCACAATGGGTTTATCCCGATTTTCCTGAATAGGAGCGGCGTGCTTAAGAAAAGATGAAATAATCTATCTTCTGATAGATGTCATAAAATTGCTGACGCTTTCTTGATTTTTATTTAAGAAAGCGTCTTTTGTTTTGGGTATCGGCACAAATTAGGGCTGGAAAACTGCACATAGGTTTCTTCGGTGCGAGCAGCGTAATACTTGAGCCGAATTGTATCTCGCGCTTAATCTAAAAGCTTTTTTGGGCGCGATTCCATCAGCATTTGAGCTAAAAATACATCATTTGTTTAGCCTACGATAGGGAAAGTTTCTGCATATCCAGCCGATTTAGGGTAATATGCGGAAACTTTTTAGTCTAAAAAGAATATTATGCCGCTTAGCCCTTGGCAGTGGCATAATCGGAAGCTAAACTGTTGGTGATCAAATTTAAACTGGCGCAAGGTTATCAAGGGGACGTAATTTCGGGGTAATTATGGGGCGCTCATCGTCCTAGAGAAAAATTTCATAGTATAAACAGTGCAAAGCTAAATAAACATAGAACGCAAATGCTTGAAGAATTTGTCAGTTTAGGGAAGTGGTGGCTTCCTAATAATCCAGAAGTAGTAGTTCCTGGAAAACTAAGTTTTTCACCTGTAAGTGGAGCAAAATTAGAATTGATTGGCTCGTTTTATAGTTCACAGTTTGAAGAGATAGGTCAAGTAGAAGGCATTGAGCTACCAAGTGATTTTGTTTCCATTGAAGAGAATTTCAATCTAACCTCACGGGTAAGAATTGACTTTATTAAGCCTGAAGAAATTATTATTCTAGGGTTACTTGATAACAATGAGGAAATTACCCTATATAGATGCTCTGGGCGAATGAAAAGCTTTGAATTTGTAAAAAACAGACCAAATCTTTTATTCAATATTGCGTGTATTTTCAGAAAAATTCATTTTCAAGATGAACAAAATATAAAATTAAAATCTATTTCCGTCCAATACTCTCACCTAGAGCAGTGGATTGGTAAATCTGGTATACAGGCTGTCATTTTAGAAGAGGAAAATAAAATATGGATAAGTTATCAGCCACCGTCAAATATTCACTTGACGAAGATTGGCAGTTTAGATTTAAATATTACTTTTTCTCCAATAAATGTTAATCCATTTGATTTTTATTTGGGCGCAACCTATTACAAGGCAAATATTGAGCAAAAAACGTATCTAACTATACAAAATCCTGGGAATCAACCCTTAGATGAGTGTATTAATTTATTGATAAGCTTTCGTGACTTATTAAGCTTTGCCATGACAAAACCAACTTCAGTAATCTCTGTTACTGGAAAAACAGATGTTATTCAGACAAAGCCTATAGAGCAAGCCAATGGAAGTATTACATTAAAAGAAGAGTTACGGGAAACTCAAGTCATCATAATGTTTGGCTTATGGAATTCTGAGAAGAATTCTGAGACGAAGCTATCCCCCAATGAGATGCTGTTTCTATTTAGTGATGTAGAAAACAGTTTGGGCGAGGTTTTTGAGACGTGGATTAAGAAAAGGGAGACGTATGAATCTGTTTTTGACTTGTTAATGACTACAATGTATACTCCCAGTCTTTACTTACATTATGGGCTTATAAATATAATTCAAGCTTTAGAAGCTTATCACACAAGCAAATATGAAGGTATATATCAAGACAAGAAGGTTTATGAAAAGGGACTTTATAAGAAATTTCTAGAGGTATTGAAAGATTTTCCAAGTGAAAGCGTTGATAACGAAAATGGAATTAGCGATGAGTTTAGGAATGCTCTGAAAGGAAAACTGAAATCTCAAACGCGGTTTACTTTGGAAACCCGACTAAAAGAAATTCTAAGTGAGATTTTCTGTTTATTACCACCTAATTTTATAGGAAGCCTAGAAGCTAGAGGATTGTTTGCTCGTAAAGCCTCTGAAACTCGCAATGCGCTAACACATCATGACAAGGAAAAACGAAAGAAAGCAGGAAAAGGTCAAGAGTTAGTCCAACTTTTTCATACTTTAACCGTGATTCTACAAATCTGTTTGCTAAGAGAACTAAACATCCCTGATGACTCTATCAAAATTCTTGTGGAGAGAAACAGAGTGTATCAAAAGGAGTGGCGGCCATCCTCAAATTGATTAACCATATTGCTGGATTCAACTTGGTATATTAGTCTTCGCCGCTTAAATCTGCACACAAGATTGCATCGGTAGACTTTGGGTAGACTTCAGACAGATATTTCCTCGGCTCCACATTTAGGCTTAACAATTTATTTAAATCCTGTTATCAATCTACCTAATTTAAGCGCTTGCCTAAGCCAAAAATGTTTCCTTTGGGAGAGTGAAGCGCTTTCAAAAGCTTGATATCGTATCGGCAAAGAGGATTTACATCGTTCGCAAGAGCGTTAGTTGTTGTGTTTGCTTAATTCACTCTAGTGATTTGTGTTGGATAGGTGTCCGGAAGCAACTAAACATTAAAAATGAAGGGAAGAGAGCGCTAATTTTTAATTTTTTGCTGGAAGGAACCAACGAAGCTCAAATCAAACAGATAGCAAATGCAATCATTACTAAACAGTTTGCCGATGTAACCGCTCGTTTTGATAACAGGAGGAGAGAAACATGAGTTTGGGTTTACCTAAATGCGGCATTGGGGCATTTTCCAGCCGGCAAGAAGTAGAATCGGCTCTCACCGAGTTGAAAAATTCTGATTACCCGATGGATAAAGTGTCTGTTGTAGTGCGTGATTGCAATCCAGAGGATGAACTCACCCGTTCTGAGAGTGAATTCGTTCGTGATAAAACCGTCGGGGGTCTGGCAAAAGGTGCCCTCACCGTCGGCGCTTTGGGCAGTCTCGGTGGCTTATTAGTGGGACTGAGTACCCTAGCGATTCCTGGCTTGGGTGCAGTCGCAGTTGCCGGCTCTAAAGTCGCCCTAGGCGGTTTGTTTGCCGGCGGCTATTATGGCACAGCAGCCGGTGGCATTATCGGCGCAGCAATTGGCAACGGCATCTCAAAAGAGCAAGCCAGAATTTATGACGAACATTTGGCTAAAGGTGATTATTTAGTCATCCTAAATGGCAATGAAGACGAACTCACGCATGCTGAATCGATTCTGAATAATCAAGGGATTCAGCAGTGGGAAACTTACACAACAACCTAAATAGATAAAGGAAGTTTGTAAGGTAAAAAACACTGCTAAATCCTTACCCAAATTGTTCTTAATTCATGGGCTTAAACATGGCAAAGTTTGGATATCACGCTTCTCACGAACAGTTTAAACCCAGCGCTCTGCTAGAGTGGGCGCAAATGGCTCAGCAAGCCGGCTTCACTGCTGCTTTATCCTCCGACCATTTCCACCCCTGGAGTGAGCAACAAGGAGAAAGCGGGTTTGCTTGGTCTTGGCTGGGTGCGGCAATGCAGGCAACATCCCTCTCTTTTGGGGTTGTTTGTGCTCCTGGACAGCGCTATCACCCAGCCATTATCGCCCAAGCTGCGGCAACCCTGGCTGAGATGTTCCCGGATCGCTTTTGGGTGGCCCTCGGTAGTGGTCAGGCGCTGAATGAACAAATCACCGGCACGGTATGGCCGGCTAAAGCTGAGCGCAACGCCCGTCTTAAAGAATGTATTGAAATCATTCGCGCTTTATGGGCCGGCGAAACGGTAACCCATCATGGGCGAGTTTGCGTTGAAGAAGCAAAGCTTTACACTCGCCCCCAGACGCCACCGCGCATCATTGGCGCAGCCGTTACCCCCCAGACGGCTGAGTGGTTCGGCAGTTTTGCAGATGGGCTGATTACCACGTCTCGCCCACCGGAAAAGCTGCGGCAAGTTGTAGAAGCCTTTCACCGAGGCGGCGGAGAGGGCAAACCCATGTACCTGAAGGTACAGCTTTCTTACGCCCAAGATGAGGCGACAGCAAGGACAGAAGCACACAAACAGTGGCGCAATAACATTTTTGAAAATATCTTGATGACAGAACTGCGGACACCGGCACAGTTTGATGCTGCCGGCCAGTTTGTGCAGCCAGAAGAACTGAATGAACACGTCAGAATCTCCGCAGATCCCCAGCAGCATATTGACTGGCTTCAGAAAGATTTGGAACTGGGATTTAGCGAGTTAATTCTGCACAATGTTAACCGGGATCAGCAGCAATTTATTGAAGTTTTTGGGGAAAAAGTGCTGCCGGTGCTGGCACAAAGTTCTGCAATTTAAGGGTGAATTGCCCCATCCGGCATGAGTGTCCTGTGAAGCTTTGCATTGCTCAGATTAGCCTGTTCCAGGTTAGCCTCAATCAGATTGGCTTCCTCAAGATTTGCTTTGCTGAGGTTAACGCCTCTGAGGTTAGCCCCTCTTAAATCAGCCCCAGCCAGATTGGCTTTGCTGAGGTTAGCGCCTCTGAGGTTAGCCCCTCTTAAATCAGCCCCAGCCAGATTGGCTTTGCTTAAATTTGTCCATCTGAAATCAGCCTTGTAAAGATCGGCCAAACTCAAATTAGCCCCAAAGATGTAAGCGCTACTGAGATGCGCCTCAATGAGATTTGCTTTTTGCAGGTCAGCTTTGTAAAGATGGGCGTTAATCAGTTCCGCTTCGTGAAGGTTGGCATTGCTAAGGTTTGCATGGCTGAGGTTCGCTGCAATCAACTTAGCGCTGCTGAGATTGGTTCTGTTAAGCTGAGCATCACTGAGATCGGCGCTGCTGAGGTTTGCCTCTCTGAGGTTCGTTGCGATCAGGTTAGCATTCGTGAGATCGGCTCCCACCAGGTTAGCATTCGTGAGATCGGCTCCCACCAGGTTAGCATTCGTGAGATCGGCTCGCGTCAAATTCGCTTTGATCAGGTTAGCAATGCTGAGGTTTGCTTCAATCAAATAAGCATCAATGAGTTCAGCTTCGTAGAGATTCGCAGTGGTTAGGTTAGCATGGCACAGATCCGCTGCAATAAGTTTGGTTTTGCATAGATCAGCGCCTCTGAAGTTAACGCCGCGCAGGTTGGCACCTCTGAGATTAGCGTTGCTGAGATTTGCTTCGCTCAAGTCCGGTTCTAAGTCTGGGTTTTCCGTTTTCCACTCAATCCATCTCACTGCACCTTTCTGCAGACGTGCGAGATGCTCTAGGTTTGCCATCTAAAGTTTCCTTTGCTTCAAATCCAGCAGTGCCAACAAAGACTGTAACAAGGCGTGATACCAAAATTTACGCTGACCTGAGAGGTTGGTTATTCGTTTCCACCGACAGGATTTTCCCGCCCAACCACATTTTCAATCGCTGCCACCGCTGCTTGAGAGCCGGCCATAATATCCCGTTCTTCTCCGCCCAAGTAGAGGCGTCCAAAGCTGCCCACCGCTTGAATTTCCAAGATATTAATCAAAGCAGCTTTTTCTGCTTCATTCGCAGCTAGGGCGGCGTAGGCAGCCGGTTGCACTTCTAAGACATAAAGTGTTTGCCCTGCTAAAATCATCTGTCCCCGTCTAGTGCGGTTAATCAGTTGGGTTTGGTGAGCATCAATGTTACGGATAATTTGACTGGAAACGATCCGGGGTTTCAGGCAGTCCCTTGCACTGACTCCCAAAGCGTCCAGAATGGCTTTACCGGCAGTTCGGGTGTCGCCTTGCCGGCTGGAATGAATTTCTAAAAGCCCATAAAGTCGTTCGACAACCTGCACCCCAGGACGTACCGAGGTGGCTTTCAGTGCAATATCGGTAATGCGGTTAATTTCAATGCCGGGTGAGATTTCAATCCACAAGGAAGTGTCACCGGGCAATGGTAGGAAACCCAGCGCAACGGTTCCCATATAAGCCGCGTGCTGAGGCTGCAAGCTGTCTAAAAATACATAACTGCGAAGTTCTATGCCCAAGCTCTAAATCTCCGTACAGGGGGAACCCCGATTCAAAGTGCAACATCTGAGTTTACCTTAGAGGTATTGCAAAAATCTTAAAAACCCATACAAAGGGCGCATACGACTGTCAACGCTATCTGCTATAGGCTAAGTTCTTCACCAGATTCGAGTAGAGCGATGGGATAGAAATAATGAGTTTAAGCACCTCAGTTGCTGCCAAATGAATTTCGCTTCTGAGGCTCAACCTCCGTTTTTACTTGCGCTTCAAAAAGTGCCATATCAAGGGATATTAGATATTACCTTCTACAGTCTCAAAACCGGCAACCCTTTAGGCGACTGACTTAGCAAGTTAGCTGAGCAAGGTTAGGTTGATAAACCCCTGAAGAGGCGACAAGGAAGCTAAAAAACAGACTGCAAAAGGGAAATAGCCCTTATGCTTCGCTGATAATGGGGCAGAGATTGAGGGGCAAATCAAAGTAGGAGTTGCAGTTCATCAGCAAAAGGAGTTGAGTTTAAATCTTATCAAAGCTACTATAGCTTGTTGAAAGAAGCTAAAATAACTTGGCAGAAAGCGCAGAGCATCAACTCGAGAAAAGACCCAGAAATAGTAAAAAAAAGAATAAAGAAATTGCCGAACTCTTAGAAAAACTGCGGCATTTAATTGAATCGGAGGCCCTAATCGTCTATATTCTGGACGAGTACCACTTAGTTTGGGGTAATGTTTGTGGCATGGTATGGGGGCCTACTCAAACTCGTGTAGAAATTCCAATAGTTAATCAACGAGAAAGACAAACTTACTATGGAGCTTTAAATTATTGGCCTAAAGAATTCACTTTGATGGAGTTTTAAAGTGGAAATAGAAAAATACGGTTGAATTCGTTCAACGATTGCACTCTCAACATCCCGGACAAAGAATTTTATTAATTTGGGATGGTGCCGCCTATCATCAAGGTACAGAAATGCAAAAGTTCTTAGAGGAAACGAATCAAGTGATTAGCTTGAGAACAATGGCTTGTGAGCTGTACTCGATTGGCCCCTTACGCGCCTGAATCTAATCCAGTAGAAACCCTTTGGCTCCAAAGAAAAAACTTATCAAGGCCATTTTATCCTTTTTGCAAAAGCTTTTCAGCTGTGAAACACTTATTTCACTTCTTTTTAGAGAAGCAAATTTTTAACTTTCCCAATTTTAAAAAATATCCAGCTTTTTCACAACTCAATTAGAAATGCTATAGCAACATTCAGTTATTTGCGAACCCTAAAAACTCCAGTTTTTCTTCCAGACTTCTCATCCTCACGATGTTTGAAATCAGATAGGAGAAATTGAAGGTGAAAAACAAAATAATGTTACAGCCTTGATTTGCAGTTCCTTGATTTTGAGGCCTATGGAGTTAAATTAATCTACATTTTAGCCTTCATGTCACCCCCTTAGAAAGTCAAGTCTCATCCAATCAAGGGAAAGTAAAGGCCCATCAATAGCTCTTAATTCAATAGAGTTATCAAAATCATTATAAATACAATATCTTATTTTACCAATCCTATCTCTACCATAGCCCACTGCACCCACACAAATTATATATTTATCATCAGAATTCAAGGCAAATATTTGATTGTAAATAAATTGATAGTTTTTCGCGTAGAAAGGATCATCATTATTTTTGCCAAAAACAAGGGGATAATGGATATGGCCAATAAATGTTATTCGATAATTTGTTTCATCAAATACATTCCATGCTTCTATGTCACTATCAATCTTTATTTTCTTGAATCTGGGTGATATATGTGTATAAATAACATCCTCTTCAATAATCTCTTCTGGCAGGCTTAATAGATAGTTATTTATGTCTGAAGTTAACTTTAAGTTATTAAATTCATCATGATTGCCCTTCACGCATTGTATACTTCTACTCCTAATTTCATTGACAGCCTCCTCATCTCTATCACCACCCTCTACAATATCTCCTAAGCAAATAATTCTATCGCAATTATTTCTATCAATGTCATTCAACACAGTTATTAATCCATCATAATTACCATGTATGTCTGATATTATTGCTGTTCTCATATATCTCTTATCTCTTGATTTTTAGGTAAAGCGCCTAACTATTTCTTAGACCAAAAAAAATTCCATCTAGTGAACTTTTATCGAACAAAAAGCAGAAACTTGCTCTGTAACTATCCCATAAATACCGATGGCCAGAAACTTTCCGTATATTCTCCAAATTGTTTCGCTTCATCTAACAAAACAACTAATCTTTCATGGCTAGGTCAAACAACATCAGGGATAACATTATCAGCATCCGAAAAAATAATTTCCTGGTGTGTCGCCGCTTGCCCTAAACCTGTAGATAGCGACCAAGCATCCAGGGAAGCAAAAATTCTACCACAAGTTTTTTTGGTGGTTCCAGTGCGGCGCTCTTGTCACAAATAACTCTCCATCAATAATCTCGTAGCGATTTCCGTTATCTGGAAATAATTCCAGATCTGCGGTTGTCCAGCGCACTCTCTCACTTGCTGTATGGGTGATTCAACTACTTTTTCTTACTATTTGTTAAAATTATACAAACTTTTAACAATTATGGCGATAAAAATACTAAATTTATCTTTAAATTACTCTATCTAAGTCTTCATGTCTCAAGCCCAAAAACTGCATCAAATTCTTGAACAACCTGGTATTCTTACACTCCCAGGAATTTATGATTGTATTGGCGCTCAGATGGTCGAACAACTCGGCTTTGAGGTCGTATTTACCAGTGGTTTCGGAATCGCCGGCTCAACCCTTGGTCGCCCAGATTACGGCTTGCTCACCGGCACTGAAATGCTCTACAGCGTCGGACGCATTGCACAGTCAATTAGCATCCCTCTCGTTGCAGATATCGACACCGGCTATGGCAACCCCCTCAACGTCATCCGCACTGTTACCGATATCGTACAATTGGGAGTCGCCGGCATCCTTTTAGAAGACCAAGAATGGCCGAAAAAATGCGGTCACATGGAAGGAAAAAGAGTAATTTCTGCCGAAGAACACGTCGAAAAAATTAAAGCTGCCGTTCATGCGAGAGGCGATAGCGGCTTAGTCATTATTGGTCGGACTGATGCCCGCGCACCATTAGGATTAGAAGAAGCCATTCGCAGAGGACGCGCTTATTATGAAGCCGGCGCAGATATCATTTTTATAGAAGCGCCGCAGTCAATTGAAGATTTAAAAGCAATTGCATCGGCTTTTCCCGATGTGCCGCTATTTGCCAATATGATAGAAGGGGGAAGAACACCCCTACTCACCGCTCAAGAATTGCAACTATTAGGCTATAAAATTGTAGTGTTTCCGCTTGCCGGCTTGTTTGCTGCAACAAAAGCAATGGCGAATTGTTTCCGCCATTTAAAAGAACATGGGACCACTGCCGGCTTCGAGGATTTAGTGAATTTTCAAGAATTTGAGCAAATTATTGGCGTGCCAAAATATCGTCAATTGGAGCAACAGTTTAAAGTTTAAACATTTTGATTGCACCGGCATTATATCGTGCTGGTGCAATAGTAAAACAGGTTTCCAATTCCCCAAATTTCATAAATCTATCGTTTGGAGTTCAAAAAAACTATGGGACGTTATGTACTCAATCAATCGTTTGGAACGATAGAAGGATATTTTGGTAAGCCATTGGTTGATCGCGAAGTCATGGTCAATTATCCTATAAAAGGCTTGCAAAAATTCTTTCCAGACTTTCCAGCGGATGGAGAGTTTAGGATCGCATTTGTCAATGGAAAAGCCCAAAGAATTGAAGTGGCTCCAGAATTGCCGCCTAAGTTGTTATTTGAATATATCTTTGGATATCCAGCGCCGGTTGAAATCATTTTTGTAGAATCGATTATAACGGGCGGCCACCGAACTACTATCTGTTTAGGAGATGGGATAAGGGCTGAAATTATGTTAACCGGCGCAGGTGGAGTAGCCAACTATACCAATTTATACTATGATGAAGAGTTTGTTAGACCTTACGATGTTTTGCGCGGACAAACTATCGTCTATAACTCTCAATGGACAGATTATCTTGCTACATCAGTCAAAGAAGCTGAATATCCTTGGCTTTCTCAGCGGCAAGTTACAGAAAAAGATTTAATCGATGCAGATTGGGTCAAGCGGTATGTGATGAAAACTTCAATTTACGCCCGTAAAGGACTGATATTTTGCCATCCGCTCGCTAAAGCAATCTTTACGAAACAACAATGGTATCGCCCAATTTATCGAACTCATGAGTTTGGCGCTCGATTAAACAATTTGCTGAATGCAGTAGAAAAATATACAGCAAATTCGAAGTCTATGAGGTACAGTAGCAGCAATGTGTAAACCAATTTTTGAGATGTTCGAGATTCATTAATTGAAGTGCTAGTTTAATTAAACCATCAACTCCAGA